>JBEBJC010000340.1:0-8069 GCA_040080105.1 Myxococcota bacterium | reverse complement strand
GAGGGAACGACCACGCGCCGCCCAGCCGAGCCGCGTCGAGCGGGAACACCCGGGTGCGCAGGAACCGCTGGTCCGGAGCGACGAACGCGCGGATGGCGCGGCCATCGGTGGTCGTCGACACCAGGTCGGGGTCACCCGACGCCGCCTGGGCCCACCCGCCGACCCACCCGTCACCGATCCTCACCGTGGCTGCCCCGTCGACGGCGATGGCCGCCACTCGCCAATCCTTGGACCACCGCTCCCGCGGGGCGCTCACCGCCCAGTCGGCCGGCGGGGTCACCCACACCTGGTCGAACGGCACCCGGTTGCCCTCGACCGTGCCGCCGCCCCACTCCCCGGTCACCAGGCCGTCGAGGGACACCCGGCCGACCTGAGTGCGCCCGACCGCCGACACGAGCCACAGCTGCGCCGGCCCCCCGAGCTCGAGGAACGTCCCCGCGTCGGCGACGAACGCGTCGAGCCCGTACGGATCGTCGAGGTACACCTGGTCGATCCACTGCACCACCTGCCCGAGGTTCCGGTCGAGGAACACCTCGTTCGCCTGGCCGAACGTCGACAACAGCAGCCCGGGGTCGGTCTCGAGCAACGGCGCCAGCCCGTCGCGGTCGCGCACCACCGCGAGCTCGATGGACAGCTCGTCGAACGCAGACGGCTCGATCCCCACCCGCGCCGCGGCCTGCAACGCCCCACCCGTGGTGGGCACCGCCGCGCGCAGCTCGGCGACCACCGGCGGGCCCCCGAGTGGCCCGAGGTCGACCGAACCCTGGGCCCCCGGCCACGACTCGACCAGGAATCGCCCCCCGCCGGTGGCGAACGGCAACACGCCCAGCCGCAGGTCGACCGACCGGTCCCCCCGGGGCCGCCACCGGTACGACGCCTCGTCGAAGAACGCCCGCTCCCGCGCCGCCTCGGCCCACGGCACCCCGTCGGAGGTGAGCGGGTGCGCGAGCCCGCCCCGGTCGGGGTCGAGCGTGGTGGAGCGAGCCAGGGTGCGGGTGTCGACCCGGAGGCGCAGCCGGTGGGCGCCGCCGATCCGGACCGTCCACCCGCCAGCGGCGGAGAACAGCGCGCGATCGAGGAGGAACGGGGACGACCCGCCGTCGAACGAGCCGAGCAGCGCGTCGCCGACCCACAGATCACCGGCCTCGAGCCACCCGACCGACGCGGTGGCCCAACCCTCCGACACCCAAGCCGAGGGCTCCGCCCCGGTCGCGACCGCGATCCACCACACGGGGCGAGTCTACTGCGCCACCGGCACCACCCCGCTGAAGAAGATGCACATCTCGTCGAGCGTGCCCTCCCCGAGGCCCACTTCGACCGGCGCCTCCAGCCCGAGCTCGGCGAGCGCCCGCTGGACGCCGCTGTTCTGCAGCGTGTTGTCGTAGGTGCACTGCAACACCAGCGTGTCGCCCGACCGGACGATCGGCGCACGGGCGGCGTCGTACCCGTAGATCAGCTGCCAGTCGAAGTCCCACCGCGGGGTGTCGAGCAGGCACTGCTCGGTGCCGTCGGCCTTCTCGACCCACGCGCGCATCCGGGTGCCCACGAGGTGCATGTGGTTGGCCACCGCGAACACCGCGTAGTCGCGCCCTCCGGTGTCGATCGGGTACCGCAGGGTCTCGGTGTGGCCAGCAACCCCGGCCGGGATCCGGAACGACGGCGCACCGAGGTCGTTCGGCCCCGGCTGTAGGCCCATCCCACCCTCCTCGGGCCCTGCGGCGTTGCCCCGGAGCGACACCACGACCTCGCGCGCCGGCGGTCCGGCGGTCCACATCAGCTCGATCGCGCTGTGGTCGACCCGGGGCTCGTCACCCGCGTGGTAGTGCATCTGCACCACCAGCTTCGACCCCGCAGGCACCGGGATCCCCGACCCGGCGGGAGTGGTGAGCGGGGTGGCGCCCGGCGCGTACCCGCCGACCAGGATCGTGTCTCCCCCTGTCCCCCCGAAGCAGTCGTACCACCCGGTCTCGTCGACGAACCCCGCGGTCGACCCGCTGGGGTCGAGGTACACCAGCGCGTGGTGCACCGCCGGCAGGTTGTCCGGGGCGACCCCCACCCCCTCGAGCCACCCGGGCTCCGGGTTGCCGATGTCGACCACGAAGCACGCGAACGTGTCGGCCGCCACGTCGTTCGGCGCGATGGTGTAGGGCGTGTCGGCCCGCAGCGACTGATCGACCCGCGGCAGGGTCGGCGGGGCCGGGGGCTCGATCGGGGCGAGCGCGCCCGGGTCTCCCTCCGGCGCGCCCGCGTCGGCCCACGCGGCGAGCGTGTCGACCTGGTCGTCGGTCAGGCGCGGGTCGTGGGTGAACCCCCAGGGGTTGTCGCAGTCGGCCTCGTCGGCCGGGAACGGCGGCATCCGCCCGGATTCGGTGTACGCCGCGATCATCGACGCGTACGGCGCCGCCTCCGCGTACGATGCGAACGACCAGTCCGCCGCGATGGCGCCGGCGGCGTGACACCCGGCGCACGAACCGAGCACGATCGGCGCGACCTCGCCGGACCAGGTGGGGGCGTCGGACGGGTCGGGCTCGAGCGCGGTCGGTCGGGCACAGGCGGCGAACAGCAGGATCATCGGGCCTCCGGCACCCACAACCCGGGCCGCGGCCCGGGGTTACGCGGAGGGCGTTCGCGCGACCGCCGCGCACGTTTCACCCGGCGTTCGCCACAGGAGCGCCCGCGGTTCGACCGCCGCGGCGACGGTGGGGTCGGAGGTCGAGATGGTCGGGTGGATCGAACAAGCGCGCGAGGTCCCGCGGCACTGGCGCGAGCTCGCGGCGGTCGCGGCCACGGGCGCGCTGCACCTCACGTGGCCCACGGACTGGTCGCGCGGGTGGTGGGTGGTGCCGGTGGTGCTGGCGTGGGTCGCCCACGTGGCGGTGACCGCCCGCCGCGATCCCGAGGCGCTCGCCGGCTGGGGGCTCCGGCGCGACGGGCTCCTCCCGACCTCGCTCGCGGTGGGGGCGGTCTCGCTCGTCGCCGGCGCGGGGATGCTCGCGTGGGGCGCCTCCACCGGCGCGACCTACGGCTGGACGTTCGCGCTGGCGCTCGTGAGCTACCCGCTGTGGGGCCTGGTCCAGCAGCTGTTGGTGCAGGGCGTGGTGACCGGCAACCTCGCGCGGCTGCCGATCCCGGGCGCGCCGTACGTCGCCGCGCTCGGCAGCGCCGTCGTGTTCGGCGTGGTGCACGCCGCCGAGCCCGTGCTGGTGGTGGCGACGTTCGGGATGGGCCTCGTGTTCGCCCCGATCTGGCTCCGCTGGCGGAACCTGTGGCCGCTGGGCCTCGCGCACGGCTGGCTCGGCGCGATCGTGTACTTCGCGGTGCTGCACCAGGACCCGTTGGGCGCGTACCTGCTCGGCCCGTGACGCCGTCACGGGAAAACCGTGACGCCTGGGCGACCCAGGGCCGCGGGTACGGATAAACGCCGAACAATTGCCAGGCACGCTCCATGCTAAGGGTCCTGACCTCGCTTGGAGACCCTGATGTTGTTCACCCTCGCGGCCGCAGCCTCCGCGGCCGATCCGTCGCCCCCCTCCGTCACGGCCGCCCCCGGCAAGGGCGTGACCGTGACCACCGCCGACGACACGTTCTCGCTGAACCTCCGGGGCCGGGTGCAGCTGCGGCAGGGGGTGTACCTCACTTCGCCCGACGAGGACGGCGCGCGCGACGCCACGCTGCAGACGCAGATCTACACCACCCGCCTGTGGTTCTCGGGGCACCTGTTCGATCCCGACCTGAAGTACATGCTGCAGCTCGCCGTGTCGCCCAAGGATTACCGCGACGGGGCGATCAGCCCGATCTTCGACGCGTACCTCGACTACGCGGAGAACCCGAACCTGTCGGTCCGCGTGGGGCAGCTGTTCGTCCCGTTCGACCGCCTGCGCACGATCCGTGAGTTCTCGCTCCAGATGGTCGACCGCCCGCGGGTCGTGTCGGAGCTCACCCTCGACCGCGACCTCGGGGTGTACGCGTACTCCGACCACCTCGGCGGCGACACCTCCCCGGTGGCGTACCGGGTGGGCGTGTTCGGCGGCTCGGGGATCCACCAGCTGTCGGCCCACCCGCCGGGCGGGCTGTTCGTGGGCCGGGTCGAGCTGCGCCCCCTGGGCAAGATCGACGACGACAGCGAAGGCGACCTCGAGCGCCGCGAGGAGCCGGGGCTCGCGCTCGGCGTGGGCGCGGCGTACAACCTCGGGTCCACCCGCGCCCGCAGCACCACGTCCACCGTGTACGCGGCCGGCACCGCCGACTACCTGCACCTCGCGGCCGACGCGGTGTTCAAGTGGCGCGGCCTCGCGCTGGAGGGGGAGTTCGTGCTGCGCGACGCGGCCCAGGACCAGTGGGTCGGGACGCTGGACGACGGCACCGAGGTCACCGAGTACTCGCGCTCGGGCTGGGGCGTGGTCGCGCAACCCTCGCTGATGGTGAGCGACACGCTCGAGCTGTCGGCCAGGTACGGCCGGCTCGCCGCGGCGGACGGCACCGACCCCGCGTACGTCGACGACGTGGCGGCGCGCGCGAACGAGGTCGGGCTCGGCGCGAGCCAGTACCTCAACGCCCACCGGTTCAAGGTCCAGGAAGGCGTGACCGCGCTGTTCGGCGACGCCCCCGCCGACGCCGAGCTCACCGGGATCGTGCTGGTCGACTTCATGTTCTAGCCGCCGTCGGCCACCTCGACTCCCTCACCGGGCCGGCCCGCGCCGACGCCCCAGGAGACACCCATGTCCGCAGTCCTGTTCGCGTTCGCCTGCTCCGAACCCGCACCCACCGCCGATCCCGCGACCCCGGTCGAGCGCCGCCTGGTGGTGGCCGGCTACACCACGCCGCGCGAGGCGTACGAGACCGCGCTGTTCCCGGCGTTTGCCCAATATTGGGCCGAGAAGACCGGGGAGACGGTCACGTTCGAGGCCACCTGGCAGGGCTCCGGCGCGCAGGCGCGGGCGGTCCGCGAGGGGCTCGAGGCCGACCTCGTGGCGTTGTCGCTCGACCCGGACGTGGCCGTGCTCGAGGAGGCGGGCCTGGTGAAGCGCGACTGGCGCGCGGGGCCCGAGCACGGGATCGTGACCCGTTCGCTCGCGGTCCTCGCGGTCCGGCCGGGCAACCCGAAGGGCATCCGCGGGTGGGCCGACCTGACGCGCGCCGACGTCGAGGTGCTCACCCCGAACGTGCGGACCTCGGGCGGCGCGATGTGGAACGTGCTCGCGCTGGTGGGGGCGGCGACCCGCGGCAAGGTGGACGGCGTCGGCACCGACCCCGCCGCCGCGACCGCGTTGCTCGCCCAGGTGCTCGCCCGGGTCGAGGTGATGGACAAGGGCGCGCGCGAGTCGATCGTGTCGTTCGAGAAGGGCGTGGGAGACGTGGCGATCACCTACGAGAACGAGGTGCTGGTCGCGCGGAAATCCGGGGTGGCGATGGACTACGTCGTGCCGTCGTCGACGATCTCGATCGAGAACCCGTTGGTCGTGGTGGACAGCTGGGCCGACAAGCACGGCACCACCGAGCTGGCCGACGCGTTCGTCGCGTTCTGCCACACCCCCGAGGCGCAGCGCGCGTACGCCGAGTACGGGCTGCGCCCGGTCGTGGGGACGGTCGACCTGCCGAACCCGGAGGACCTGTTCACCGTGGCCGACCTCGGGGGCTGGGCCGCGGTCAAGGCCGACGTGTTCGCCCAGGGCGGGCTGTACGACCGGGCGACCGAGGCCGCCCGGTGATCACCGTTCGACGCGCGTTGGACGGCGCGCTCGGGGCCGCCGCGCTGCGGGCGGCGGTGACCCTGTGGATCGGCGGGTTGGTGCTCGCGCCGGTCGTGGTGCTGGTCGTCACCGGGGTGAGCGGGGGCCCGGCCGGGGTGTGGGCCGCGGTGACCCAGCCGGCCGCCCTCGCCGCGCTGTGGCTGTCCACGTGGACCTCCGCGGTCGCCGCCGGGATCAACGGCGTCGTGGGGACGGCCATCGCGTGGGTGCTCGTCCGGTGGGACGTCCCCGGGCGATCGACGCTCGAGGCCCTGGTCGACCTGCCGCTCGCGATCCCGACCCTCGTCGCGGGGATCTTGCTGGTGGCGCTGTTCGGCCCGCAGACGCCGGTCGGCGCCGCGCTCGACGCCGCCGGGTTCCCCGTCGCCTACGCGTGGCCCGGGATCGTGCTGGCGCTGCTGTTCGTGACGTTGCCGTTCGTGGTGCGGGCGGTCGAGCCGGTGCTGCTCGAGCTCGATCCGGGAGAGGAGGAGGCGGCGGCCACGCTCGGCGCCGGGCGGCTCACCACCTTCACCCGGCTGCTGATCCCGCCGATCCTCCCGGCGGTGGCGGCGGGGATGGTGCAGACCTTCGCGCGGTCGATGGCCGAGTTCGGGTCGTTGGTGGCGGTGTCCGGGAACATCCCGTTCCGCACCCTGACCGCTCCCGTGTACGTGCTCGGGGAGGTCGAAGGGGGCAACCCGACCGGCGCGGCGTCGGTGTCGCTGCTGCTGCTCGGGTTGGCGCTCACCGTGCAGCCGCTGTCGGCGGCGCTGGCGCGGCGGGCCGGGGGCGGCCGTGAGTAGCCAGGTCGCCCGCCGGCGTCCCGACCCGCTGGGGAAGCTCGTGTACGGGCTGGTGCTCGCGTACCTCGCCGGGCTGCTGCTCGTACCGCTGGTGGCGCTCGTCGCCACGGTCGCGGCGCACGCCGGGGAGGTCGTCACCCAGCTGCTCGAGGGCCGCGCGCTGCACGCCCTCGCGATGTCCCTCGCGATCGGAGCGGCGTGTGTGGCGTCTCACGCGGTGTTCGGCACCGCCGCTGCCCTGGTGCTGGTCCGGCACCGGTTCCCAGGGCGCCGGATCCTCGACGCGGTGGTCGACCTGCCGCTCGCGTTGTCGCCGGTGATGACGGGCCTCGCGTTCCTGCTGCTGTACGGCCGCAGCGGGGTGCTCCGGCCGCTCACCGACGCGCTCGGGTTCCAGGTCGCGTTCGCGTGGCCCGGGGTGCTCCTCGCCACGTTGTTCGTCACCCTGCCGTTCACCGTGCGCGAGGTGGCGCTGGTGTTGTCCGAGCTCGGGGACTCCGAGGAGCAGGCCGCGGCCACCCTGGGCGCGTCGCCGCTGCGCACGTTCTTCCGGGTGACGTTGCCGAACATCCGCCACGGGCTGGTGGTCGGCTCGACGCTCACCCTCGCCCGGGCGCTCGGGGAGTTCGGCGCGGTGCTGGTGGTGGGCGGCTCGATCGCGAACCGCACCGCCACCGCGACCACGTTCATCCACGGGGCGGTCGAGGAGCGGCACGAGCCGGCCGCGTTCGGGATGGCGTTGCTGCTCGCGGGCGCCGCGGTGGCGCTGTTGATGGTGTTGGCGCGAACCGGTCGGAGGCAGCGATGAGCATCGTGGTGAAGGGACTGGTGAAGTCGTACGGCCCCCACCGGGTGGTCGACGACGTGTCGTTCACGGTGGACTCGGGCGAGCTGGTCGCGCTGCTGGGCCCGTCGGGCGGAGGCAAGAGCACGATCCTGCGGATCGTCGCCGGCCTCGAGCGCGCCGACTCCGGTGAGGTGTGGCTCGACGGCCGACGGGTCGACCACCTGCACGCGCGCGAGCGGGGCGTGGGGTTCGTGTTCCAGCACTACGCGCTGTTCCGCCACATGGACGTGGCGGAGAACGTGGGCTTCGGGCTGGAGGTGCGCGAAGTGCCTGCGCCCGAGCGGCGGCTCCGGGTCGAGCGCCTGCTCGACACGGTCGGGTTGGGCGGGCTCGGCGGGCGGATGCCACACCAGCTGTCGGGCGGCCAGCGGCAGCGGGTGGCGCTCGCGCGCGCGTTGGCGCCACAGCCCGGCCTGCTGCTGCTCGACGAGCCGTTCGGCGCGGTCGACGCGAAGGTGCGCGAAGAGCTCCGGCGGTGGCTGCGGAAGCTCCACGACGAGGTGCACACCACCTCGGTGTTCGTGACCCACGACCAGGAGGAGGCGTTCGCGGTGGCCGACCGGGTCCTGATCGTGTCGCGCGGGCGGCTCGAGCAGGTCGGCACCCCGGCCGAGGTGCTCGACACCCCCGCCACCGAGTTCGTGGCGCGGTTCGGGGGGGAGGTCAACGTGCTGTCGGGCCAGGTGC
>JBEBJC010000339.1:0-8092 GCA_040080105.1 Myxococcota bacterium | reverse complement strand
CCCCCCGTGGGCGCGCCGCACCACCTCGCGGGCGCGTCGGAGGTCGAACCCGGCGGCGGTCGCGCCGTCGGCCTCGCGCGCTCCGTGCTGCGCGATCGTCGCTCCGTCGTCGGGGGACAGGCGCAACAGGTGCGGCCACGCCGGGTTCACGATCCACGGCCCGTCGGCGCCGACGACGATCCACTCGCGCGTGCCCATCAGGTCGTGCCGCATCCACCGGAGCGCCCGCTCGTCGAAGCACGCGACGCCGGTGCCGCGCTCGTGCCGCACCAGCCCGACCACCCCGCCGTCGTCGAGCACGTCGGCGTCCCCGAACCACGGGAACGGCACGCTGCGCGGGTCGGACACCGGGTCGAGCGCCACGATCCACCGGCGGACGCGGTTCGCGGGGTGCAGCGCGCTCGACCGCGGCAGGCGGGAGGCGAGGGGCACCGACGGGTCCTCGGGGTCCTCACCGGCGGTCCCGAGCAGCCCCGGCAGGCGGTCGGCGAGGCCGCGGTCGGCAGGTCGGCGCGCCGCGGGGGTGTCCGCCGGCCCCACCGCCAGGCGGTAGCGGCGGTCGCGGTACACGATCGTGGAGGCGGTGGGCGCCTCGGGGCGTTCGCGGATCGGCTCGGACAAGAGCTCGACCCACGCGCCGAACCCGATCACGACCTCCGCTCCGCACACCTGGCACCACACGCGCGCGGCGAGCCGGTTCACCGGCAGCTCTTCGCCGCAGCGATCGCAGGTGGTGCGGAGCTCGACCCACAGCGCGGACATGCCGGCCAACCTAGCACCAGTACGCCACAGAGAGCGTCTGGTAGCGGATCCGCGGGAGTGGTTCAGCGGAATCGACCGACGGGCCCCCGGCGCGCCGGGTTCGGGCGGCGCGCGTTACAGGCACCGCTCGGAGAGCTGGGTGTCGTACCTCGCCATCGCCAGGAAGTACCGTCCGGGCACGTTCGCGGACATCGTGGGCCAGGACCACGTGGTGCGCACGCTGCAGAACGCGATCGCCTCGCAGCGGATCCACCACGCGTACCTGTTCTGCGGGGCGCGCGGCGTCGGCAAGACCACCGCCGCGCGGGCGCTCGCCAAGGCGCTGAACTGCGATCGCGGACCCACCGCCGAGCCGTGTGGGGTGTGCACCTCGTGTGTGGAGATCACCGCCGGCTCGTCGCCCGACCTGATCGAGATCGACGGCGCGAGCAACAACAGCGTCGACGACATCCGGGAGCTGCGCGAGACCGTGGGGTACGCCCCGACCCGGGGCCGGTACAAGATCTACCTGATCGACGAGGTCCACATGTTGTCGAAGGCGGCGTTCAACGCGCTGCTGAAGACGCTCGAGGAGCCTCCCCCCCACGTCGTGTTCCTGTTCGCCACCACCGAGGCGAACCGGATCCTCGACACCATCTTGTCGCGGGTGCAGCGGTTCGACTTCAAGCGGATCCCGGTGCAGGCGGTGGCCGACCGGCTCGGCTCGATCGCCGAGGCGGAGGGCGTGCCGCTGTCGCCGGCCGCGCTGCGCACCATCGCGCGGGCGGGCGAGGGGTCGATGCGCGACGCGCAGTCCCTGCTCGACAAGGTGATCAGCGCGTCCTCCGGGGGGCCGGCGCCGAACGACGCCGCGGTGGCCGAGACCCTCGGGCTGGTCGACCGCAACCTGCTGCTCGGGTTCCTCGAGGCGCTGGTGAAGGGCGAGGCCGACGCGGCGTTCGAGGTGATCGCCCAGGTGTACGACTTCGGGTACGAGCTGTCCGAGTTCACCGGCGACCTGCTCGAGGTCGTGCGCAACGCGACGTTCGTGTCGCTGTCCGACCGGACGCGCCGCCACGTCGACGCGTCCGCCGACGAGATCGCCCGGCTCGAGCAGATCGTCGCGGGGGTGCCGGCGGAGGTGCTGACCCGCACGTTCAACGCGCTGCTCGACACCCACGACCAGGTGTCGCGGGCCACCCGACCGCGGGTGGTGCTCGAGATGGCGGTGGCGCGGCTCGCGACCACCCGCCCGGTCGAGCCGGTGGCGACGCTGCTCATCCGGCTGGAGGAGCTCGAGCGCAAGCTCAGGCCGGCCGCGGGGACGCGCTCCGCCCGAGCGCCGTCCGCCCGCGACGCCCGCGCGCCGGAAAGCGCACCGAAGCCGGTGACCGCCGCTCCGCCGAAGCCCTCCGCACCCGAGGCCGTCGCGCCGAAGGCCGTCGCGCCGAAGGCCGTCGCGCCGAAGGCCGCCCCGCCCAAGACCCCGCCGAGCTCCGCTGGGCCGTCGCCCGGGGCCTCCGCCGCTCCGCCGAGTCGAAGGCCCGCGCGCCCGGCGCCGCCGCCGGCCGACGAAGAGCCGCCGCCGCTCGACGACCGCGACTTCGCCCCGTCGGTCGACCGGGGGCCCGAGCCGCCCCCCGCCGGGACCGACGACCCCCGGTCGTTCTCCGCCCGGTGGGCCGACGCCAGCGCCAAGCGGCGCGCGCGGGGGATGGCGGAGGTCGAGGGGCTGCTGCGCGGGGCGTTCCCGAAGATCCGCACGATCGACGTGACCCCGGCCGCCGGCACCGGGACGCCGGCCGACCACGAGCGGGCCCTGCGGGCGCAGGTGCTCGACGATCCCGAGGTCATGCGGATCGTGGTCAAGCTCGGCGCCGAGCTCGAGAGCGTGGTGTCGCTCGCGGAGTCCCGCGACGACGACCCGGCGCGGTAGACTCGCAGGGGGAGGTTCGGGTGGGCCCGTTCGATGGTGGTGGGCTGGGGGCGCTGTTCGGCAACTTCCAGCAGAAGATGGTCGAGATGAAGGAGCGCATGGCGAGCACCAAGGTCTCCGGCGAGGCCGGCGGCGGCTTGGTCAAGGTCGTGCTCACCTGCGACAACAAGGTCGAGTCGGTGTCGATCGACCCGAGCGCGATGGCCGACCGCGAGCTGCTCGAGGACCTGCTGCGCGCCGCGACCGGCGAGGCGCTGCGCAAGGTGCGCGAGGAGATGGAGAAGAGCGTGCGCGACCTCACCGGCGGGCTGCCGTTGCCGCCGGGCATGTTGCCGTTCTGACCGTGCGGACCCCGTCCGACGCGCCCCCGATCCGGGATCCGATCCGCGAGGCGGTCCGCCAGCTGCGGCGGCTGCCCGGCGTGGGGGAGAAGTCGGCCACCCGGCTCGTGTACTTCCTGCTGCGCGCGCCGTCCGGCACCGCGCGCGACATCGCGGTGGCGCTCGCGACGCTCGAGGACGGGGTGCAGGAGTGCGAGGTGTGCCGCGACTTCACCGGCCGCACGCCCGACGGGTCGGCGGCGGAGGCGCGGTGCCCGATTTGCGCCCAGGCGAACCGCGACGCCACCGTGGTCCTGGTGGTCGAGCACCCCCAAGACGTGGCGGCGTTCGAGCGGGCGGGCGAGTTCCGCGGCCGGTACCACGTGCTGCACGGCGCGCTGTCGCCGCTCGAGGGCGTCACCCCGGACCGGCTGCGTGTGCGCGAGCTGCTGGAGCGGTTGCGCGACGGCGTGGTCCGCGAGGTGATCCTCGCCACCGATCCGGACGTCGAAGGTGACGCGACCGCGCTGTACCTCGCGCGCCTGCTCCAGCCCCTCGGCACGCGGGTCACCCGCCTCGCTCACGGGATCAGCGTCGGCACCGAGATCGAGTACGCCGACGCGCTGTCGCTCGCGCGCGCGCTGCAGAACCGGGTCGAGGTCACCCGCACCCCCCACGCGCCGTGACGGTCACGGTCAACGGCCAGCCGCGCGAAGTGGCGCACGACTGCACGCTCGCCGAGCTGCTCGCGGCGCTCGGATACCGGGCGGAAGGCGTGGCGGTGGCGGTCGACCGGCAGGTGGTGCCGCGGAGCGAGCTCGCGCACCGGCGGGTCCGTCCCGGGGCCGAGGTCGAGGTGTTGCGCGCGGTCGGCGGCGGATGACCCCGGCGTTCGAGGACCGGTGGCTGCTGGTGCTCGACAAGCCGGCGGGGCTGCCGACCCAGGCGGCGCGGGGCGGAGGTGACAACCTGTTCGACCGGGCGCGGTCCGGCCGGCCGTACGTGGGCCTGCACCACCGGCTCGACACCGCGGCGTCGGGCCTGGTGTTGTTCACCCTCGATCCGGCGGTGAACGCGGCGGTCGCGCGAGCCCTGCGCGAGCACGCGATCGAGCGCACCTACCGGGCGGTGTTGTCGGGTGAGGTCACGTCGGGGAGGTGGGACCGCCCGGTCGACGGCGTACCGGCCCGCACCGACTTCACCGTGGTGGGGGCGCGGGGTGGGCGCGCCGCGGTCGAGCTCTCCCTGCACACCGGGCGCAAGCACCAGATCCGGGTGCACGCCGCGCTCGCGGGGGCCCCGGTGCTCGGCGATCGGCGGTACGGCGACGAGGTGGCCCGGGCGTTCCCGCGGCTCGCGCTGCACGCCGCCCGCCTCGGCTGGACCCACCCCGAGACCGGGGAGGCGCTGGTGGTCGAGTCGGCGCTCCCGCCCGAGCTCGCGGCCGCGTGGGAGGGGATCGTCAGCCCGCCTCGATCACCAGCTCGGTGACCAGCACCCGCAGCGCGTCGACCACTCCGCGGGTGGTCTCGTGCCGCACGATCACCCACCCGTCGCCCTCGTAGTGCGGCGAGCGGGTCTGGCCGGGGTGCGGAAGCTTGTGCGACACCACCGAGGCGCCGACCTTCTCCTGCACCTGCTCGAGCCCGGAGATCCGCGCGACCTGGCTGCCGCGGCCCTGCGCCCGCAGGAACGCACACCCGGTGGCCCACTTGCGCTCGGGCACCTCCCACACGCGCTCGACCTGCAGGCGCGCCCACTTCTCCCACAGGTCGACCTCGTGGGCGGCCCCCATCAACGTCATGATGTTCGCGCCGGGCGGCCGAGCGCCGACCTCGGACACCAGCGCCCGGCCGCTGCCGCCGTCGGGCACCAGGAACCACTCCATGTGGGAGAACCCGTCGACCAGCCCGAGCGCGGCCAGGGCGGCGGCGTTGGTCGGGCGGAACGCCTCGACGTGGGGTGCGGTGCGCTCGCGCGGCAGCAAGATGCAGTACTGCATCCACGGGTTCTCGAGCACGGCGAGCGGGCCCGGCAGGTAGTAGCTCGACGAGCTCCACACCGGCGCGCCCCCGATGCACACCGTCTCGAACGTGTGCTCCTCGCCGCGCACGAACTCCTCGGCCTGCAGCGGCGTGTCGGTCGACGGCAACAGCCGCTCGAGCGCGGCGTACAGCTCGTCCTCGTCGGTGACCCGCACCGTGTTGCGCGCGCCCGCCCCGTCGAGCGGCTTGAGCACGATCGGGTACCCGACCGACGACACGAACCGCAGCGCGTCGTCGGCGGACGTGACCCTCGCCTGGCGCGCCACCGCGATCCCCGCGTCGCGCAGGACCTGCTTCATCCGGTTCTTGTCGCGGAAGTTCTTCGCGGCCTCGGCGTGCAGGCCGTCGATGCCCGCGGCCTGGCGTGCCTCCGCGATCGGCACCTGCAGCTGCTCGAGGTACCCCTCCAGCCGATCGATCTCGCCCCACTCCCGCCGAAACGCCGCCACGCCCTCCCCGAGCTGTGTCGCGTCGCCGGTATTGCCGACACGGTAGTGACCAGCGATCTTCGCCTTCAGGTCCGGCGGGGTGCGCTCCTCCGGCTCCTGCGTGATCAGGCCGAGCCGGACATCGAGCGCGGCGAAGCACCGGATCGCGTGGACCATGTTGCCGCCGAAGTACGGAGCCACCAACACGACGTTCTTCACGGTCGAACCCTCACTCGCGGCGGCCTCTATCCGACCGACGGTCCGGCGGATAGGGTACCGGCTTCCGGGAGGCGCCGGGATGGTGCGGTTCGAGGAGATGACGGTCGGCACGCGGCGCGTGCGTGGGCCGATCTCCGACCAGCTGGACCTGAGGGATCGAGGGGGCGCGCTGCACGTCGCGGTCGCGTTCGCCGAGCCGTGGCGCGCCGACCCGGCCCTGCGCGAGGGGCTCGACCCGTACCGCGACTTCCTCGAGTTGCCGATGGCGGAGGGGGTCGCCCCGCTGGTCGCGGCGCGCAACGGCGTGTTCGCGTACCGCGTCCAGCCGGGTCGCACGGTGCGCGAGCTGGTCGGCGTGTGGTCGGAGGAGGGCGGCGGCGGGGTGCGGGCGGCGCTCGACCTGCTCGCCGAGTGTGGGCAGGTGTTGGCCGGCGCCACCCGCGCGGGCGCCGATCGCGGCCTGCGCAGCCACGGGTCGCTCGATCCGTGGCGGATCCTGGTCGACGCGAACGGCAAGGTGACCCTGCTCGGCTACGGCCTGCCCCCGCTCGACCTGCTCGAGTTCCAGCGCGACGAGTCGAAGGTCCCGTCGGCCGACTCGCTCCGATACTGCCCGCCGGAGCGTCTCGACGGCGAGCCGGAGGACTGGACCAGCGACCTGTTCAGCGCGGCGCTGGCCGCGGTCGAGCTCGCCACCGGCGTGCCGGTGTACGACGGACGCCCAGCGCAGATCCTCGACCAAGCCGGCGCGGGCGACGCGGTGAAGCGGCTCGACCAGATCCCGCGCGAGCTGCTGGCGGTGGTGCGCACGGTGCTCGCGCCGTTCCCGGACCAGCGTCCCACCGACCCGCTGATCGTGGTGGACGCCGCGCGCAAGGCGGCGGCGAAGGTCCCGGGCCGCACGTTGGCCGAGCTCGTGAGCGGGGCGGCGCCGTACCTGTCCGACGTGGAGGACGAGCTCCCGGCGGGCACCACGGTGCTCGAGCTGGTCGGTCCACCCGCCGACGAACCACAGCGCCAGGCCGCGATCGCGCGGGCGTCGGAGGCCGCGGGGAGGGCGGCGGCGGTGGTCGAGGCGCTTTCGGCGCGGGTCGAGGCGGCGGTGGTCGACCCGCTGGTGCCGGAGGTGGCCGCGGCGCTCGGGGAGGCGAACGCGGCGCTCGGGGCCGCGGCCGCGGCGGCGGTCGGGTCGGACGAGGCCGCGGACCGGGCGCTCGAGTCGACCGACGCGAACGAGGCGGAGGTGGCGGCGGCCCGCGCCGAGGCGCAGCTCGAGCAGGTGGCCGAAGCGCACCACGTGATCGACGAGGCCCTCGCGCGGGCGGTGTCGCTGACCGCTCGGGCGGCCGAGGTGGACCGCGAGCGGCGAGCCGCGGCGGTGAGCGCGGCCCGCGAGGCCGCCGAACGGGCGACGGCGGCGGTCGCCGCGATCCCGGTCGGGGCCGACGAGGTCGAGGAGCACGCGGCGGCGGCGCGGGTCGCGCAGGCGGAGGCCGAGGCGAGCCGCGACGCGCTCGGGGCAGAGCGGGCGTCCGCGCGCGCGGTGGAGGCAGCCGAGGCGGCCGACGCGGCGGCGGTGGTGGCGGCCGAGCGGAACCGGCAGTCGATCGGCCGGGTGACCGCCGCGCGCGAGTGGCTGGCCCGGGCGGAGGCGGCGCTCGAGCGGATGCCGGCGTCGGATGTCCGCGACGCGACCGAGCGGTGCCGCGCGGCGGTGCAGGAGGCGGTCGACGACCCCGACGCGGTGGAGCGGGCGCGCGTCGCGGCCGAGGACGCAGTGAAGAAGGCGGCCGCAGCCACCGAGCACCGCGAGGCGATCCGCCGCCGGGCGTGGATCGCCGTCGCCCGCGCCGACGCCGCCCGCCGCGGGGGCGCTGCGCGCGCCGCGGCGGAGGTCGCGGAGGCGGCGCTCGACCTCGACGAGGTGATCGACGCCGCGATGCGCGCCGAGGCGGCAGCAGACGAAGCAGAGGCCGCGTCCCGGCTCGACGCCGAGCGGATCACGGCCGCGCGCGCCCGCTTGGTGGCCGCGCGCGACCTGGTCGCCACCGCGGCGTCGCAATGGCATCCGGACGGCGTCGCCACCGAGCTCGCCGAGGTGGAGCACGCCGCTGCCTCCCTCGACGCCACCACGCTCGGCGAGGACGCGGAGCGGGCGGCGGTCCAGGCGGAGGAGGCCGCGGCCGCCGCGGTGGGGCGCGCACGCGCGGCGATCCGCACCCTCACGGTGGTGCGTCGGCGCGCGGCGAGCACCCTGCGCGAGGCCGAGGCCGAGTCGGACCGCCCCGAGGTCGCCCGCTGGCTCGAGGCGACCCGCGCCGCCGTGGCGTCCGCCGGCACGACCTGGAACCCCGACGAGGCCGATCTGCACGCGATCGAAGCCGAGACCGCGCTGTCCGAGCT
>JBEBJC010001470.1:0-1657 GCA_040080105.1 Myxococcota bacterium | reverse complement strand
CACGTCGCGGCACGCGCCCGCCCGCCGCGAGCGCGACGGCTGGTCGGTCGGCCAGTGGTGCACCCCGCCGTGGATCCGGAACAGCTCGAGCGCGCCCACCCCGAACCGGGTGGCGAGGATCCGGTCCGACGGGACCGGGGAGCCGCCGCGCTGCAGGTGACCGAGCACGGTGACCCGCATCTCGGCCTCGACCAGCGGGGCGAGCGCGGCCATCGCGATCGCCGCCGCGCCGCCGCCCGCCTGCAGCGCGCGCTTGCGCTCCGCAGGCGCGGTGGGCGCCCCCGCCGGCAGCGCGCCCTCCGCCACCACCAAGATCGCGAACGACCGGCCCGCGTGGCGTCGCGCCAGGATCGCCTCGGCGATGCGCTCCGGGCGGTACGGCAGCTCGGGCAGCAAGATCACGTCCGCCCCGCCGGCGATCCCGGCCGACAGCGCGATGTGGCCGGTGTCGCGCCCCATCACCTCGAGGAACATCAGCCGGTCGTGGGACTCGGCGGTGGTGTGCAGCCGGTCGAGCGCGTCGGTCGCGACGTCCACCGCGGACTGGAACCCGAAGGTCCGGTCGGTGGCGGACAGGTCGTTGTCGATGGTCTTCGGCACCCCGACCACCCGGATCCCGACCCGGTTCATCAGCGCGAGCGAGATCGCCTGGGTCCCGTCGCCGCCGATGCACACGATGCCCTCGAGCTGCTCCTCGTCGACCGCCCGCCGCAGCTCGGCCGAGCGGTCCACCCCGTCCCACGCGAACGGGTCGCCGCGGTTGGTGGTGCCGAGGATCGTGCCCCCGCGGTGGAGCAGCCCGCGGCAAGCGTCGAGGTCGAGCCGGTGCAGCCGACGCGGCGGGAACAGGCCGTTGAACGCGTCCTCGATCCCCACCACCTCGAACCCGTACGTCCGCACACCGTGACGGACGAACGCGCGAATCACCGCGTTCAGACCCGGCGCATCCCCGCCCCCCGTGCAGATCCCGATCCGTCGTGTCACCGTTTCCTCCGCCCTGGTCGGCCGAACCGGTGTAGCATGGGAGAGCTGGGGGACGATCGTGCGGTCCTCGTGGTGGCTCGCGTTGACGCTGTGCGGGGGGTCCGGGTGCCGGGCCACCGTGCCGCTGGAGCTGCCCCCGACCCCAGCGGTGGCGCTGTCGGCCGATCGGGTCGCGGTGGTCGCGCGCGAGCGCAGCTGCCAACAGGCCGCCGACGCGCTGGCGCTGGAGCTCGGCCGCAGCTCGTACCTCCAGGTGGACCCGCGCAGCCCCCTCCGGATCGACCTGTTCGGGTGTGGCGACGACCAGTCGGTGACGGTGGAGCAGCAGGCCGGGCCCGAGGGCACCGACAGCCGCACCCGGGTCGAGACGCGCGCGCACGCGGTGGTGCGGGTCGCCGACTCGGGGCGGGTGCTGGCGCACCTGATCGCGTCGGGCCGCGACGAGGGGTCGAGCACCTGGTCGCAGCCGACGTCGGTGGGGCGCCTGTCGCGCCAGGCCCGGAACCGGGTGCACGAAGACCTCGCCCGCGACGTGGTCCGCCAGCTGAACCCGCTGCCGGTCCTGGTCGAGCGCCGGGTGTACCCGAACGCGCCGGCGGGCACCGCGCGCGACCTCACGAACCAGGCGGTCCTGGCCGAGCGTGACGGCGATCTGCAGCGAGCGGTCGAGCTC
>JBEBJC010000338.1:0-8106 GCA_040080105.1 Myxococcota bacterium | reverse complement strand
GGGTCGAAGATGGTGGACTGGAGCTCCACCTCCACGATCGCGCGCACCCCGTCGTACGGGGCGTCGAGCGTGACGTACCCGAACTTCTGGTCGAGCCAGGTCAACAGCTCGTGGGTCTGGCGCGCCTGCTCGTCGTCCTGGCTGTGCACCAAGGCGCGATCTGCGGCGAACCTGGCTCCTTGTAGGTCGCCGAGCTCGTACCTGACCTTCGCGAGCAAGAACCACGCCTCGGCGTCGAGCTTGCCGTCCTCGGTGGACACCGCGAGCTCGAGCTGCTCGCGCGCGTCGTCGTACCACTCCTTGCGCAGGAAGAACCTCGCCTGGTCGAGGTAGCTGCGAAAGTCGGCGCTGGACACCGGCGCGGGCTCCACAGCCCACCCGATCCCCCCGAGCGCGCACACCATCCACATCACCGGCCCTCCGAACGCTGCGGGGGCCGACGGAACGGGGCCCCTGCGGCCCGCAGCAACGCGTGGGTGACGGGCTCGGACGCCTCGTACCCCTCGAACAGCGCGGCTGCGGGGAACGACTCTACCACCCGGCCCTGATCCACCACCGCCACCCGATCGCAGTACGGGGCGACCGCCGCCAGGTCGTGCGACACCAACACCACCGCGCACCCGGGCCCGACCGCCTCCAACAACACCGAGATCATCTGCCCCTTGAGCGCCGCGTCGAGGCCGGAGGTCGGCTCGTCGGCCACCAACAGCTGCGGGCGGGTGAGCGCCACCCGCGCGATGCCGGCTCGGCGGCGCTCGCCGCCCGAGAGCTCGTGCGGCAGCGCGTCGATTCGGTGCGCGATCCCGACCGCCGACAGCGCGCTCGCCGCGACCCGATCGGGATCCTCCGCGCGTCGGTGCAGCCGCGCCGACTCCCGCAGCAGCACGCCGATCGGCAGATCGGGGTGCAACATCGCCCGCGGGTCCTGGAACATCACCTGGACCTGGGCCCGCAGCGCGTGCCACCCCGAGCGGTCGAGCGCGCCTACGTCTCGGCCGAGCACCGAGATCCGCCCCGAGTCCGGTCGGACGAGCCCGAGCCCGCACCGCACGAGGGTGGTCTTGCCCGAGCCGGACGGGCCGATCAGCGCGAGGCGCTCCCGCTCGCCCACCTGCAGCGACGCGCCGCGCAGCGCGGCGTGGACCGGACCCCCGAACCACGAGGCGCGGTAGGTCTTGTGGACGTCGTGCAGGGCCCAGGCGGTCACGGTCGGACCCCGTACAGCGCGTCGAGCAGCCGGCGGGCCGCGGGGGCGCTCGCCTCCCCGGCGCGGACGGCGTCCGGGGTCAGGGTCTCGACCGCGCGGCCCTGGTCCATCACCACGATCCGATCCGCAAGCTCCGGCAGCGAGCGGAGGTCGTGGGTCACCAACAACACGCCGAGCCCCCGGTCACACGAGGCCCGGAGAGAGCGGAGGATCGTGGACTGGAGCGGGGCGTCGAGCCCGGTGGTCGGCTCGTCGGCGAGCAACAGCCGCGATCCGCGGGCGAGCGCGATCGCGAGGCCGACCCGCTGCGCCATCCCGCCGGACAGCTGGTGGGGCCACGCGCGCACCACCCGTCGCGCGTCGCCGGGGTCGAACCCGCCGGCCACCAGCCACGGGACCGGGTCCTCCGGGCGGCCTCCGAGGCGGGCGACCCGGGTGAGCTGGCGTCCCACCCCATCGAACGGCACCAACGCCCCGCCGGCGTCCTGGGGGAGGTACCCGACGATCGCGCCGCGCACCGCCGCGAACGCCCGGTCCCGCTGGGCTCGCGACAGGCCGCTGCTCGCGCCGCGGTACGGGTGGTGCTCGACCCCGTCGGCCCGCACCATCAGCTCGGCGCTCACCACCCCGGGCGACGCGTCGACCAGGCCGACCAGCGCGCGGGTGGTCAGCGTCTTCCCCGAGCCCGACCCGCCGACCAGGGCGACCAGGGACCCCGCCGCGAGATCGAGCTCCATCCCCTCGACCAGGGTCCGCCCGCCGATCCGCACGGTGAGCCCGCGCATCGTCAGCTCAGCCATCGTCGACCTCGGCGAACAGCTGCGAGGCCGCAGCGGTTGCGCCCAGGGTCAGCGCGATCGCCAGCGCGGGCGCCACGGTGGACCCGCCGATCGCGCGGCCCCACTCCGCGGCCAGCATGTTCCCCCATGACGGCGTCGGCTCCTGCACCCCGAACCCGCCCAGGTACGACAAGGTGCACTCGACCCCGAGGAACGCGCCGAACCCGGCCAGCAGCTGCCGCGCGATCGCGCGCCCCGACGCGACCATCACCAGGTGCACCAGCAGCACCCACGCGTCCGACAGGCCGTGCGCCCGGCTCGCGAGCACGAACTCCTCGACCCGCATCCGGACCACCCGCTCGCGGATCGCCTCGGCGAGGGGCGGGACCCCGGCCACCCCGACCGCGAGGGCGAGCTGGAGCGCGCCGTTGCCGTAGATCGAGCACGCGAGCAGCACCAGCACCAGGCGAGGCACGCTGGAGATCGCGCCGAGCCCGGTGCGCAGGGCGGCGGACACGACCCCCTCCGACCACCCGGTCCACGCCCCCAGCGGGATCCCGGCCCCCGCCGAGACCGCGCAGGCCAGCAGGCCCGGCCCGACGAACGCGCGCGCCCCCAACAACAGCCGCCAAAACACGTCGCGTCCGAGGTGATCGGTGCCGAGCCAATGGGCGGCCGACGGGCCGGCCGAGGCGGCCGCCGGGTCCACGTCGGCGCCGACCGGGTAGCCCGCCAGCGGGGCGAGCGCGGCGACCACCGCCCACCCGACGAGCACCAGGGCCCCGAGCGCGGAGGTCGGTCGCGCGCGCCGGGCGATCTGGCGCGCGATCGTGGTGGCGAAGGTGACGATCACCGGGCCTCGCGCAGCCTCGGATCGAGCCCCCACCGGAGCCCGTCCGCGACGAGCCGGGCGGCCGCGACGACCGTGGCGGCGAGCACGGCGATCGACAGCGCGAGCTCGTAGTCGCGCAGCCGGGCCGCCTCCCACAGCACCTTGCCCACACCGTTGATCAACAGCACCTTCTCCACCACGATCGCGCCGCCGAGCAGACGCCCGGTGCGGTTCGCCATCGCCGCCACCACCGGGGGGAGCAGCCCGCGGAGGACGAGGGTCCAGGTCCGCTCTCCGCGGGCCCGCGCCGCGTCGAGCCACGCGCTCGCCCGCACCCGGACCAGCGCGTCCTCGATCTCGCCGTGGATCTCGGACAGGGTGGACGACGCCACCGCCAGCACGGTCACCGCCAGCGCCGTCCGCACGGCCGAGTCTTCGTCGGGCAGGGCGAACCACGCGGGGCGCGCCCACCACCCGTGGCCGATCCCGGTCCACGCGAGCTCGTTGAGCCCCCACACCGCGGCGAACGCCACCAGGAACGTCGGCAGCAGGCTCACCGCGCCGACGAGCAGGCGCCCGGCCGAGCGAGGCCTGCCGGCGGTGGTGAACGCGAGCGCGGTCCCGAGCCCACAGGCGAGCGCTCCGGCCGCCCCCACGAGCCCGGCCGTCCGCCGGGCCGGACCGGCGATCACGTCGGCCACCGCCGCGCCGGAGCGGTACACGTACGAGGTCCCGAGATCGAGGCTCAGCAGGCGCCTCGCGTGCAGCGCCCACCGCGCCGGCAACGACCGGTCGAGGCCGAGCTCGGCCGCGAGCTGCGGCCGCACCGCGTCGTCGACCTGCATCAGGTCGATCGGGTCGCCCGGGGCCAGCACCAGCAGCCCGAGCAGCAGCGCGGTGGCCGCCGCGAGCGTGGCGACCGCCGCGG
Organism: Myxococcota bacterium; assembly: GCA_040080105.1. GTDB lineage: Bacteria > Myxococcota_A > UBA796 > UBA796 > JACKER01. The sequence goes on along the minus strand of JBEBJC010000338.1, from coordinate 4,360 downwards.
CGACGTTCTTGCCCAGCGTGCCGAGCGCGGCCGCAGCGTGGCGGCCTTCGAGCAGGGTAGGGAAGGCGACGCGCGGCTCGGACGGGACCGAGGTCACTGCGGCAGCGTCCAGTCCGTGGCCCAGGTGAAGAAGTAGAACGGGTGGATCACCACGCCCTTCACCCGCGACGACAACGCCGCGTAGCTGTCGAGGGTCCACAGGAACACCATCGGGTGGTCCGCCGCGATCTTCGCGTGCGCCTGGCGCAGCACGGCCTTCTTCAGCTGCGGGTCGGTCGCCTCTCGCGCTTGCAGCAGGAGCTTGTCGACCTCCGGGCTCGAGTACCCCACGAAGTTCCGGCTGCCGGTGCTGTGGAACTGCTCCCAGATGTCCTCGTTCCGGTCGAACGACCACAGGCTCAGCAGCAGGTCGAAGTTCCGGTCCCGCCAGACCTCCTCTTTCCAGGCGGCCACGTCGAGGAACACCGTCTCCACGGTGACGCCGCGGGACTGCAGCTGGGACTGGACGTTGATCACCACGTCCTGCGCGGTCTCGAGGTTCGCGGGCGCGACCAGCCGGAGCTTGAACTCCTTGCCGTCGGGCTTGAACCACTTGCCGTTGAACGTGTAGCCGGCGGCGGTGAGCAGCTCCGCGCCCCCGTCCGGGTCGAACGGCACCGGCGGGACCTCGTGGTTGTAGAACGGCGACGACGGGACGAACGGGCCCGAGACGCGATCGCCGGTGCCGATCGGCGACAGGAGCGCGTCCACGTCGACCATCTTCGACACGGCCTCGCGCACCCGCTTGTCGGACAGCGCCTTGACCTTCTCGTTGAACCCGAAGTACCACCAGGAGTTCGTCTGGTACGGGTACAGCTCGACCTTCCGGTCGTTCTGCAAGGTGGCGAGGTCCCGCGGGAGCACCCGGACCAACGCCTCGAGCGACTCGTACACCAGGAGCTTCGCCTGGTAGCTCGGGTCGGACACCTCGCGCATCACGAGCTCGTCGACCTTCGCCGCGCTCCAGTGGTCGCCCCACTTCTTCAGCGTGATCGAGGCGTCGTCGTTGAACGAGCCGACCGAGAACGGTCCCGTGCCGATCGGTTGGGCCCGGAACGGATCGGTGCGCTTCACCGCGGTCGACGAGAACTTGTGCGCCGGCAGGATCTTGAAGTGGAGCTTGTCCTGTGGGGCGAACTCGGGCTTCACGAACGTGATGGTGACGTTGTACGCGTCGGTCGGGGTGACCGACGAGATCCACGCCACTCGCCCGGCCTCACTCGAGGCGGTCGCCGCGGACTTGTACGCGTCGATGCTGAACTTCACGTCGGCCGAAGTGAACGGCGTGCCGTCGTGCCACTTCACCCCCTGGCGCAGGGTCACCGTCATCGACTTCAGGTCGGGCGCGAGCTCGAACTTCTCCGCCAGCCGCCCGACCGAGCGCAGCTCCTGGTCGTCGGCGAACAGCCCCTCGAACACCAGCTCCCCGACCCGCGCCTCGCTCATCGAGGTGGCGAACAGCGGGTTGACGATCGAGGGCGCGCGGTCCTCGGCGTACCGGAGCGTCGCCGCCGACCCGAACCACACGATCGACGCGAGCGCGGCGGTGGTGGCGACGAGCCGAGTCCCGAACGAGCCGAGCCGCCCTCGCCGACCCACGGAATGCTTGTTGGCCACCTCAGTCCTCCTTGCTCACGCCGTGGCGATCCAGTCCGCGAAGCACGGCCAGATCTCCCGTCGCTTCCACGATCCCGACGATTTCCGGGTACCGTTCGACCAGCACTTGTAGCGCGTCCAGCGCCTCGCGGGTGTGGCCCAGCCGGAGCCGAGCCTCCGCGATCAACACGAACAGCGCGGGGCCGTTCTCCGGTCCCACCGCGCGGGCGACATGGTCGCGCGCGAGCTCCAGGTAGGTCAATGCCTGGCGTGGACGATCCTCGGCCAACGCCGCGCGGGCCTGGACCGTGAGCCACTCCTGCCGAAACCTGCGAACCAACCCGAGCTCGGACACCACCTGGGTCCCTTCACTCGACGCGCGATCGTCGAGCGACAGGCGGAGGCCGTCGAGCGCGGCGTCGAGCGCGCGCACTCGACCCTTGACCCCCTCCGGATCGTCGGAGCCCGCGGCGAGGGGCGGCACGCCGAGCGCCTCGATCGCGGGGGAGTGGTGGCCCCACCGCGCGGGGTCGGCCCCGGTCACCTCGCTCGAGGTGAGCCACGGGGCGAACAGCCGGGCGCCGAGCGGCGCGTCCGGCGCCCCGAGCTTTCCTCCGTCGGCCCCGAGCTCGTCGCTCGCCCGCGCCAGGTGGACCTCCGCCAGGGTGGCCCACACACACGGGTCCCACCAGCGCCGCTCGAACCCCGGCTCGGCGCGGGTGATCAGCGGGGTGATCGCCGCCGCCTCGATCGGCGCGGGATCACGGGCGGCTCGGGCCCGCTGGTGCAGCGCGAGCCGCTCGCCCACGGGCGAGTCCACCTGCACCGCGAACACCGACGTCCCTGCGGCGAGCGCAGCCACGATCGGCGCGTCCGGGCCGGTACCGGTCGTCCGCCCCGCCCACGCCGCGGCCTCGCTCGGGTCGCCCGCACACGCAGCCGCCAGCGCCGCCACCAGCGGCGCGTCGGGCGGCAGCGCCGCGTCGGGTCGCTGGCTCCAGCCGTCGAACAGCCCCCGGTACACCGCGGCGGCGACCCGCGCGAGATCCTGGTGCATCAGCCCGAGCTGGAGCTCCGCCCGCCCGCGCCCGATCGGGTCGGTGCGGAACGCGGTCGACGCGCGCGCCGGGTCGTTGCCGTGCAGCGCGACCCACCCGTCGCGGTCCACGCTGGTGGTGGTCGCGAATGTTTCGGGGTGCAGGGCCACCTCGCCGATCCACCCGCCGCGCTCCATGGGGATCGACTCCGCGCGCTCAGCCGAGCCACATCCGGCGAACAACCCGACCCACGCGACGTTCATGACCACGATCTCACTGACCCTCGTAGGTCGCCCCGCCAGAGTTCGTCGACGCGGAGTACATGCCCGGATCGAGGTTCTCGGGGAGGTCGCGCAGGGCGATCTTGTCCTCCACCATCGTCACCGGCTCTACCTCGAGGACACCGCGGCGGAACGGGACCTCCGTCTTGAACGTGTGGTACTTCACCTTGAACACCTCGAGGGTGTACTCGGTCTTCGTCGCGAGCTTGATCTTCTCCCCGGTGTGGTCCCGCAGGTAGTCGATCAGGAACCGCCCGTCGTGGTCGGTCACCAGCTCGACCGTACACCCCGCGCCCTCGGGCAGCTCCTTGGCGTCGGGGCACGCCTCGCGCGGCGGCGTGAGGCTGACGATCGCCCGCACCACCGGCTGACCGTTGCGATCGAGGATCTGCCCGCTGATCTGGCTCGCCGCTTGCGCGGTGAGCGCCCACCCGCCCCACACGAACATCGGCCTACTCCACCCGCTTCTGGATCTCGCGCAACGCGGTGAGGTGCTCGTCGGCCCGGGCCAGCAGATCCTGGCGGGACTTCGTCTGCACGTGCGCCCGATACCGATCCCAGGAGCGGATCGCCTGGCTCAACCGCTCGAGGTCTTCACCGTCCGAGTCGTAGAACAAGCCGGTCTGCGCGAGCGCCTCGATCTCGTAGATCATCGCCTTGCGGCTGAACAACAAATCGCTCGGCAGGCGCGCCCAATGCTGCTCGGCGGCCTTCGCCTCCTTGAGCGCCTGGTCGTAGTTCCGCTTCTCGATCGAGACCTGCGCTGCCTCCACCAACAACACCGGGTTGTACCGGTTCTCGGGCAGCGCCATCATCGACTGGAGGTAGCTGTCGCGGAGCTTGCCGTCGCCCCGCGCCTTCGCGTCGAGGTACAGCAGCGTCCGGGCGCGGGTGAACGCGGGATCGGTCGCCCCGAGCTCGGTGAGCTGGGACGCGGCCGACGGCGAGAGATTCCCTTCGAACGCGTCCTTCGACCACCGATCGAGCTCGGCCGACGGCAGCGCGCTCGCCGCCACGGCGGCGGTGCCCGGCGGCGGGGCGGCGGCAGCGACCGCGCGGTACGTCTCGGCCGGCGCCTGGCGAGTGGTCGGCGCGGGTCGAGGCGCCGGCGCGGGCGTGGCGCCCGGGCGCGAGTCCACGACCGGCAGCCCGTCGCGGATGATCCAGCGGCCGTCGCGAATGGTGAAGTGGAAGATCCAGCGCTTGGAGCCGCCCTTCTCGCGCACCTTGAGCGCGAGCCACTCGGGCCAGGCCTGGTTGGGTTCGGCGTATTCGACCAGCCACGCGCCGCGCCCCGAGTCGTTGCCCCAGCCGCGCGTGATGGCCTCGGTCAGCTTCTCGGGCTTGAGCAGCAGCTGGCGCGCGCGCTCGTGCTGGCGCTTGGCGAGCAGGTCGCCGAACAGGAAC
>JBEBJC010001469.1:0-1659 GCA_040080105.1 Myxococcota bacterium | reverse complement strand
GGAGGGAGCTCCGCCTCGAGCAGGCTGTGTCGAGCCACCACCCCGGGCGCGTCGGACCGGTGGGTCGGCTCGGCGGCGTTCGACACCGACGGGGCGCGCGTCACCGCGGTGGGTCCGGGGGCGTAGGTCAACGGCGGGGGCGCCGTCCCTCCGGTCGACCCGCGGATCGACACCAGGTCGCGGCCGCGGACCGCCTCGCTGCTGCTGGACTTCGCGACCGTGCCACGGAAGACGGTCGGGGTTTCGAGGGCCGGACGGCCCACCTTTCCGATCGACATGGGGACTCCTCCCCTACCTCTTCGGAACATCACCCGCGCCGACGCCGATCGGTGACACCGCGGCGACACCGGTCTGCCCCTCAAGCCGAGCGCGAAAACGGCGAACGGGACCGATCGGGCGTGCCTACTCGACGGCCTCCCTACTCGACGGCCTGCAGCTCGGGGTCGGCGGACGGGAACCACACGCTGGCGACGCGCACCGCGTTGGTGGCCGCGCCGAGGCGGAGGTTGTCGGCCGCGGCGGTCAGGCACACGCTCCGCCCGGACCGATCGCGTGGATCGGCGCGGACCCGTCCGACCAGCGCCCGGTCGCGGTCGCGAACACAGCCGGCGGCGCTGATCGCCTCCCCGGTCGGGCCCGGGTAGAACCGAACGAACGGCGCGGTCGCGAGCACCTCCTCGATCGCGTCGACCGGGGCGGGCGCGTCGAACGTGACCCACAGGTTGAGGTAGTGGCCGACCGCCACGCCCACCCGGCAACACTGGGCCGACACCTCCAGCGCGGGCCGCCCGAGGATCTTCCGGCTCTCTTGGACGAGCTTCCGCTCCTCGGCCGAGAAGCCCGTGTCGTCGGTCTTTCCGTGGTGCGCCACGGTGTTGCCGGCGTACCGGTTCGGCTCGAACGCGAGCCCGAGCCGATCCGGAGCGGCGAACCCGCGCCGCGCGTCGTCGAGGAACTCGTCGAGCGCGGCGATGCCCGCGCCGCTCACCGCCTGGTAGGTGCTGGCGGTGATCGACGCCAGGCCGAACCGCGCCGCCAGCGGCGCGAGCGCCAGCACCATCGGGATCGTGGTGCAGTTCGGGTTCGCCACCAGCGTGGCTCCGGCCACCTGCGGGTGGTTCGCGCCGGCCACCACCAGCGGCACCGCCGGCTCGAGCCGGTAGGTGTTGCTCTTGTCGACCACCCGGTACCCGAGCGCGCGCAGCCGCGGCACGTACCGGGCCGAGTGGTCGTCGTCGAGCGCGACCAGCGCGAGGTCCCCGCGTGGGGCGTCGGGCGCCTCGAGCGCCGGCGCGCCGCGCACGGTCCACGAGCGCCCGCCGTGCTCCAGCACCTGATCGCGGCTCGCGAACAGCGCGAGCTCGGCGCCCGGCCACGCGCGCGCGCACAGGTCGATCGACTCCCGGCCCACGAGGCCGGTGGCTCCGAGGATGCAGATCCGCATGCCCCCGCTCGTACCACGGGGCCTCGGGATCGCCACAACCTGATACTGGCGTTCCCGCCTACGCGGCGGCTACTGCGAGGCCCGGAGGTCTCGATGCGCCTGTTCCCGATCCTCGCCCTCGCGGCGTGCAACGGCGGAACCGCCAAGACGGACCCGACCGACACCCCGTCGGACACCGGCGGGGCCACCGAGCCCGACACCACCGATCCGACCGA
>JBEBJC010000337.1:0-8110 GCA_040080105.1 Myxococcota bacterium | reverse complement strand
GGCACGGGCGCAGGCACGGGGGGGGTCGGCGCAGGGCCCGCGCCCGCCGCCGCCAGTTCGACTCCGTCCACGAAGCAGTACTGGACGTAGTCGTCGTACTCGGCTCCGCACTGTGGGCATCGCTTCATGGGGACTCATCCGCAGGGGGACTCGAAGGGTACAGAACCACTCGGATCAGCGCGCAGGGGACGACAGTACCAGATCCAAGTTCTGCAAACCGTACAGCGCCCGCACGTGCGCCCGGAACGCCTCGATAGTGCTGGCGTCCAGCCGATCCTGCGCGCCCACGAACAACCCGACGAGGTCGGATGTCGCTCCGGTCGGATCGCGCTGCAGCGCCGCTCCGGTGGCGCCGACCCGCTGGTGGAAGTAGTCGTCCGCCATCGCGGAGATCCATACGATCAGCGCGTCCTCGGTCTCCTCGTCGCCGCGGGCCACGAGCTCGGCGTCCGGGGTCGCGAACACCTTCGGGTCGGGTTCGAGCTTCGCCGCGGCGAACCCCACGTGGGAGCGGTCGCCGATCTGGTTCGCGGGCGCGAACGACTTGGCGGTGGGCAGCGCGGTCTTCCACTTCGGCGTCAGGGTCGCGGCGACCGGCGCGGTGCAGGTCCGGGTCCAGTCGTGCACGTCGTAGGTGAAGGTCGAGTACACGTCCTCGACCAGGGCGGGCGCGGTGGTCGACAGGCGCTCGTTCGCCTCGGTGATCGCGCTGCGGGCGGCGTCGCGCGCGGCGGTGGCGCTCGCGGCGGTCGCGGTCAGCCGGTCGAACACCTCGGCCACCGGGGTCCGCTCCGCCAGCACCACCGCGAGCTTGCGCGCCACTGCGTCCTCCGCCTCGCCCCGCTGCAGCACCTGGTCGGTCCACTCCGCGACCCGGGTGCCGATCGTCGCGAGCTCCGCCTTCAGCGCCGCCGGATCTCCGGTGCCGGCGTCGAGCTGGGCCTGGAGCTCGTCGCGGCGGGCGCGCGCCGCCTCGAGCTGGGTCTCGGCCTCGGCGGTCTTGGCCTCGGCGTCACTCCGCCGCTGCTCGAGCTCGCGCACCGCCGCGTCGAACTTCGCCATCGCCTCGGTCGCGACGGTGAGCTTCGGCGCCACCTTCGCGAGCGTGGCCGACGCCGCCGCCTCCTCGGCGGTCGCTGCGGCGCGCTCGGCGGTGATCGCGGCGTGGACCGGGTTCGGCTTCGACGTCTGCCCCGACACGTACTGGACGCTGGTCTTGGTGGGCGAGTCGGAGTCGACGCACCGCGGCGCCCCGACCACGAGCTTCACCCCAAGGTCGCCGCCCGCGGCGACGATCTCGGCCGACGGGGTCTTGCCGACCGCCGCGAGCACGGCCTGCCGCAGCTCCGCGGCTCGATCGCCCGGCCCGGTCACCGCGACCGCCACCGAGAACCGCGCGCCGGACGCGAGGGACGCCGCCGCCGCGCGCGCCTTCACCAGGTCCTCGGCCCGGCCGGCGATCTCGTGTGCCCGCGCGTACAGCACCGCGGACGCACCGACGCGCCCTCCCCGCGCGTGCACCGCGGCCCGACCGGCGCAGTCGTCGGCCCACGCGGTGAGCACCCTGCCCTCGATCGGCGCCACCCGCAGCTGCTGGTCCGGCTCGAACTCGGAGATCGTGCGCACCGCCACCAGCGCGTACTCGAACTTCTTCTCCTTCAGCAGCGCTTCCGCGCGCCCCGCGAAGTGGGTACGGAGCTGGTCGAACGTCGGCCCGAGGTACGCGGCCTTCGGGAACATCTTCCTCGCCCGGACCGCCATCGCGTACGACCCGCGCGCGTCGCCGGTCTCCCACAGCCGGCTCACCTCACCGGCGACCGCCCGCTCGAGCTCCAGCCGCAGCTGGTACACCTCGGGCCGGTCGGAGTCCAGGCCCTCGGCCGTCCCGATCGCCGCGAGGGACGCCTCGAACTGGCCGGAGCCCATCGCGGTGCGCGCCTCGGCGATCGCCGCCTCGACCAGGTGGTCGCGCGCGGTGGCTCGACCCTGCTCGGCCTCGGCCTCCCCCGGTCGACGGTCGACCGCGGCGGTGTAGGCGTCGTACGCGGTGGCCCAGTCTCCGCGCGCGGCCGCGCGCTCGCCCTTGTGCACGGCCAACGGGTAGGCGCACCCGAGGACTCCCAGCCACAACGAACCCACCACCCGGCCTCCGATCCGCGAGCGTACTCCCCGCGGCGGCGGAGGACCAGCGCGCCCCTGCCCGGCTGGTGCGGAGCGCCCCCCGGATCACCGCGACGGGCCGCCGCGCCGCGCCGGCGACGGGAGGTGCGGGAGGACCACGCTCACCACGTCTTTGCGCAGCTGCTCGATGAAGCTCGCCAAGCCGGTGGCCTCGGCCCGTTCGAGGCGGGCCAGGTCGCCGAGGGTGCGCTCCGCGAGCGAGTCCAGGTCCGGCGCAGCTCGCGACGGCGCCCCTGCGAGCGACTCTCCTTCACCGAGGAGGAATCGGAGGACGCGTTTGGCGTCCGTCTTGGCTCCGTTCGGCTGCGACGTGAGGCGATGTGGCTCCGCGGTCGGATCGAACCCCAGCTCCTGCCGCGCCTCGTCCAGTCGGTCGGACGTGAGCCCAGCGACGAACCAAGCTTCGGCGTCCCGGTAGGGCAGCCCGAACACCACGACCATCTTCGGTTCGAGCGTCTCGATGTAGCGCCGAGCCCGATCGGCAGCGGCAACGAGGCTCTTGTCGTCGACGTCCCGCAGGCCTACGAGGACATCCGGAGGGGCCGAGCGCAGGCTGAACAGCTGGTACAAGGTGATGAACCAAGTCGCTTCACCCGCAGGCTGGTCCTCGACCCGCGTCACCCGGAAGAACTTCTTCGGCCACCGCTCGCGCAGGTCGCTGTCCAACTGCTGAAACCGGTAGAACCCCGAGGACTCGGCGAACCCGCAGTACGTTCGGGCGTGGTCCACCTCGTCTCGCTCGGGCCATCTTCCAGTGGCGCGCTCCAGGATCACCGCGTCGACGAGCGCGGTGGCGAGCACCCGGTGCGCCTCGTCCTCCCCCGCCACCGCGATGAGCGCGCGGCCGTCAAGCGGCATCACCCACCCACTCTTCACCGAGGTTCGCCCAGAGCTCTCCTGTGCCGAGTGTGTGCCTCCACTGCTCGAATCGGGGGTGGGTGGAGAGCGGGCGGCTGCGGACCCCCGCCGGGGTGAGACCGAGCACCTGCACCTCGCTCGCCTCGAACTCCTGCAACAAGAAGGGCGAGTGAGTCGTGGCGACGATCTGTAGGTCGGGGCGTCGCGCCTGCAGCGCCCGCAGTGAGCGGACCAGGAGGACTTGCGCGCCCAGATGGAGGCCCCGGTCGATGTCGTCGAGCAGCAGCAGCTGGGGCGGATCCGGCTCGTGCAGGAGCGTCATCAAGCCCAGCACCAGCACGGTGCCCTCGCTCACGAGTTCGGCGTGGACCTGTGCTCCGTCGGTCGTCTCCACGAGGAACCGGTGTCCCCACTCCTCCAGCTGGAACTCGCCGATGGAGCGCGTCATACGGTGTGGCACGACGCGCGCGCGGCGAAACCACGGGACGATCGCGGCGACATCCGCCTCGATCGCGCTCTTTCTATCCGGGTGCGCCCCCGCCAGAAACGACATCACCGAGGCGAGGCCGTCTCCTTCGGGTCCGAGGCGCGGAGACGCCGTCTCGGGCGTGGACGGCGCCACCAGCCGCTTGAAGTCCAGCTGCAGCAAGGCCGACCGGGGTGACCACGACAGACTGGGCGCACCGGTCTTTCGGAGCAGCGCCAACGCCTGATGCAGCGGTGCGTCGACGCCCGGCATCGACAACCGAATGGGTTGGATCGGGTCCAGCCCGACGTGGAGGTCGAACGACTGGCCACCCTCGTCCGCGAGGCCGATCCGGAGCGCCGACCGACCGCTCGAGACGACGTTCTCGGGAGCGAACGCGCGGTGGAACGGGCGGTCCGACGCGACCTCACGGTAGGGCAGGCTCTGAATCAAGTCGGTGGCCAGTGACAGCCCCTGGAGCACGCTCGTCTTCCCACCGCCGTTCGGGCCCACGAGCACAGTGAACGGGCGCAGCTCGACCTCGACCTGGCGCAAGTTCTTGAAGTTCTCGAACAGGACGCGGGTAAGCATCGCCAGGCCCTCGGTGTCTCGGTAACCGCTCCCCGGGATCCCGTGGCTGTCACCAACGCGACCGGCTCACAGCCGGGCGGACTCCCGCAGGACCTCCGCGAGGTCCGCGCGGCCAGCGAACCGCTCCATCAGCGCGAGCAGCACCCACACGCTGGTGACCACGTCGCCCATCGCGCGGTGGGGGGCCGGGTTGCGCACGTGCAGCACCGGCGCGAGCTCGTCGAGCGTGTACCCGCCGCCGTCGCCCCGCCGACCCGCGAGCAGCCGGCGCGACAACTTGAGGGTGCACAACACCGGCCGCGACCACACCACCCCGAGTCGGCCGTACTCCAGCACCAGCTGCCGGTGCTCGAACCCCACGTTGTGCGCCACCAACGTCGCGTCGGCGCACAGCTGCCACAGCGGCGCCGCCACCTGCCCGAACGTCGGGGACGGCCCCACGATCGGCGCGGTCAGCCCGTGGATCGACGTGTTCCAGTACCGGTCGGACCGGTGGCGGGTCTCCTCCCCCGGGTTGACCCAGGTGTGCCACGCGATCGGCCACTGGCCCCGCTGCAGCCGCACCGCCGCGACCTCGACCACCCGGTCCCGGGTGGTCTCCACGTCCACGAACGTCAGCGGCGAAGGCAGCGCCGACGCCGCGTGCCGGTACACCGCCGCGCCCTGCGCGAGCCACTGCAGCGCCTGCGCCGCGTCGCCGTCTGCGCTGTGGTTTCCGAGCACGACCATGCCCGCCCGTCCTCAGCGCAGGGTAACGGCGCCACGATCGGCTGTCGAACGCGATCGTACGGGAGCAGGCCGATCTGACCGGATCGGCCATCGATCGCCGGAACGGCGACCCTGACCGCAGATCTGGCGCGGGGTCGCGCCGAGACCGTTGATCTCCCTGGCACACCGATCAGGTGTTCAGCCCCAGGAAGTACAACCCGGCGTAGACCTTCGGGTCGGCCATCACCCCTTCGGCGTGCCGCTGCGCCAGCCACTCGCGCACCTCCGCCCGCGGGACGGTGTGCACCACGATGTCCTCGCCGTCCACCCCGCCGCCCGCTCCGACCTGGACCAGGTCGTGCGCGCGAAAGAACGTGAGGACCTCGCTGGTCATCCCGGCCGACACCGGCCCGGCGGTGAGCCACTCGATCCGGCCGGCGCGCCACCCGGTCTCCTCCTCGAGCTCGCGGGCGGCTGCGGTGGCGAGGGCCTCTCTAGTCGACGGCCTCGGCTCCGCGGCCTCCACTCCGAACGATAGCCCAGCTCCGCTGGGCTGAGTCGTCGCTCCGGCCGCTCCACCGAAGGCCTCCGAACTCCCGTCGTCGCCTGCGAGGCCCGCCGGCATCTCGAGCACCCGGGCCCCGACCGGGATCCGGTGCTGCTCCACCAACAGCACCTCGTCGCGCGGGGTGGTGGCCACGATCACCACCACGCCGTGTGCGTTGGTCCTCTCCGCCCACTCCCACCGCTGGTCGCGCACCAGCCGCAAGAACCGACCCGCGCCGAGCACCTCCGCCATCGAGCCCTCCGGGCCGAGCCTACTCGATCGCGTCGCCGAACGAGGCCACCTCGAACGACTCGGCGTACGCCATCGAATCGGGCTCGTCGGGGTCGCCGACGATCCCGCTGCCTTGGCCCGAGATCGTGCCGTGAACCCCGGCGGCGTCGATGTGAACGTCGAGCCACGCCTCGACCTCGTCGTAGTCCGACCCGGCCGGGACGTGGTCCCACGGGTCGAACGCCCCCGCCAGCGCGTCGAGCGGGTCGACCACCGACACGCTGGCGAGCTCCGGCGCGGACACCTCCACCGACAGCACCTCGGCGAACGCGCCGTCGTCGGTCGCGAAGTGCAGCTCGGCCGCCACTGCCACCAGGTTCGGGCAGAACAGCGTGAACGCGGGCTCGATCCCGCCGGACCCGCCCTCGTCGACCACCGCCTGCTCGACGTACTCGTACACCCCAGACGGCACGAGCTCGAACGCGAGCGGCGTGGAGGCGCCCCCGGCATAGGCGAGCGAGTAGCCGCGCGCCCCGGAGGTGAGGTCGACCACTTCTTGCGCGGTGAACCCGAGCGGCGAGACCTCGTCGATCGACAGCGCGGTGCGGCTGGTCACCACGCAGCGCGCGCCGCTCTCTTCGCCGAACTGCCCCCCGTCGTCGTGGTTGCCGGGACCGCCACAACCGGCGAGCCCCGCCGCGAGGACCATCCCTGCGAGAACAACAGTCGCGCTGCGCATCTTCGCCTCCTGTTCGTCCGACCCTGTGCCTTCAACATGCGCCCGGATCGGGCTCGCGTCCATTCCGTTTTGCACATACCGTCGAGCGGCAACCGACACGGATGTGCAATTCAGTTATACGACGACCAGGAGCGTCGAATGGAGCTCGACTACGAGGCGGTGTCGCGCGACCTGGTGCGGTCGCTGCGGGGGGAGCGGTCCCAGACCGCGTTCGCCCGGCGGCTCGGCTATCGGTCGAACGCGGTGTACACGTGGGAGTCGGGCCGGCGGTGGCCCACCGCGTCGGTGTTCCTGTGGGCCGCCAGCCGGGTCGGGGTCGACGTGGACGCCGCGCTGCGCGGGTTCCTGCGCGACGCCACGTTCCTCGACGGGGTGGATCCCACGAGCCCGGCCGGGGTGGCGGCGATGTTGTCCGACCTCCGGGGGGACGCGCCGGTGGGCGCCGTCGCCGCGCGCGCCGGCCGCAGCCGGTTTGCGGTGTCGCGGTGGCTCAAGGGGCAGTCCGAGCCGCGGCTGCCCGACCTGCTGCGGATGATCGACGCCACCAGCTTGCGCCTGCTCGACTTCGTGGCGCGGTTCGCCGACCCGGGCGCGCTGCCGTCGACCGGCGAGGCGTGGACCCGGCTGCAGGCGGCGCGGGCGCTCGCGTGGAGCAGCCCGTGGGCGCAGGTGGTGCTGCTCGCGCTCGAGCTCGAGCCGTACCGAGCGCTGCCCGCGCACGACTCCGGCTGGCTCGCGGCGCGGATCGGGATCCCGGCGGCCGAGGTCGACGTGTCGCTGACCGCGCTGGTCCACGCGGGGCAGGTGGTGTTCGGCGACGGCCGGTTCGCGCCGGTCTCGGTGTCGGCGGTCGACGTGCGGGGCTCGACCCGCGACCTGAAGCGGTTCTGGGTCGAGACGTCGCTGCAGAAGCTCGTGGCCGACGCGCCGGGGATGTGGTCGTACAACGTGTTCGCGGTGTCGGAGACCGACCTGCACCGGCTCGAGGAGATGCAGCGGGCGCACTACCGCGCGATCCGCTCGCTGGTGGCGGAGTCTGCGCCGGCGGAGCGGGTGGTGCTGGTCCACCTGCAGACGATCCCGCTCGTGTGAGCGGTCACCGACACGGCGCGGCGGCGACGGGCGCGGGCGGCGTGTACCCGGGGGCGTCCCACCCGGCGGGCGCCTTCCACTGGCCCTCCGGCACCTCGGCGCACCCGTAGGGAACGTCGCGGTGGGGCAGCTCCTTCTCCCTTTCCTCGACGAAGGTGAAGTGCCACCACTCGCGGAAGTAGTACTTGAAGCCCCGCGCCTCCATCGCGCCCTTCAACAGGTACCGGTTCTCCGACGCCACCCCGACCGCCGCGCGGGTGTGGCTGGCCTCGGACAAGGTGTCCCACGGCGTGCCGAAGTCGAGCTCTGCGCCCGTGGCCAACGTGACGATCGACAGGTCGACGGTGTTGCCCCGGTTGTGCCCGGAGTACCGGGAGACGTAGCCGCCGTCGAGCAGCGCGACCTGGTCGGTGCGGGTGGCCCACGCGACCATCGCGCGGGTGGCCCGCAGCGGCCGGTACGCGTCGTACACCTTCAGCCCGAGCCCCTTCGCGCCGAGGTCCTGGTGCACGAGCTTCAGCGCGTCGGCCGGGGCGGCCCGCAGCCACGCGCCGGGCGCGGCGTACCCCGGCAGCGGGGCGCCGGTGAAGTTGTCGGCGGTGTGGTACCGGAGGTCGACCACCAGCCCGGGGATGTGCTTCACCAGGTCGACGAACCCGTCCGGCGGGGCGTTCGTGGCCGCCGCCGGGGTGGGCTC
>JBEBJC010001468.1:0-1660 GCA_040080105.1 Myxococcota bacterium | reverse complement strand
TGACGGAGTCCGAGGACCCCTCGTGTTCGTGTTCCATGGCGGGGTCCTGTGCACCCCCGGTGCCACTACGGGCGAACGCCGGATCCGAGGCGCCGAGGGTGCGCCGCGCACCTCCCGGGGGTGTGGTGCAGCGTGCACCAGGGTACGAGGTGAACCATGCGCACGTTGTTGACCTGGAGCGACCGCGGGGCCGGGCCGGTCCCCGACCACCACGGACCTCGGCCGGCGGCCGATCGTGGGCCGGTGATGCGCCTGCTCGAGCTCGGCGGTCGCCCGCGGTACGATCGAGTGCTGGTGCTGGTCCCGGCGTCGGGGTTGCCTGGAGCGCGCCGCCTGGCCGACGAGGCGGGTGCGTACGCGCGGGTCGAGCTGCGGCTGGTCGAGCTCACCGATCCGTCCGATCACGCCCAGCTGTTCAACGCGATCGGCCCGCTCGCCGACGAGCTTCGCGGCGACGAGGTCGAGGTGGTGTTGTCGGCGGGCACGCCGCAGGCGCAGACCCTGTGGGTGATCCTGGTGACCGCCGGCCTGCTGCGCGCCACGATGCTCCAGGTCGTCCCGGCGCGGTTCGTGCCCGACCCCCACCCCGCTCCGGTGCGCGAGGTGCACCTGCCGATCGACGGGTTCCCCGAGATCCGGGCGCTGCGCGAGGAGGTGGTGCGGCTGCGGGCCGAGGCCGGGGCGAGCCGCACCGGGCTCGTCGGCGACAGCCCGCCGATGCGCGAGCTGCGGGCGCGCCTGGCGCGGGTGGCGCCGACCGAGGTGCCGGTGCTGGTGCACGGCGAGACCGGCACCGGCAAGGAGCTGGTGGCGCGGGCGGTGCACGCGGGCAGCCGCCGAGCGTCGAGTCCGTTCGTGGCGTGTAACGCCGGCTCCCTCGACGACGGACTGTCGTCGAGCGAGCTGTTCGGCCACGAGGCCGGGGCGTTCACCGGCGCGGCGTCGCGGCGGCGCGGCCTGTTCGAGCTCGCGCACGGCGGCACCCTGTTCCTCGACGAGGTCGGCGACCTGTCGCCGCGGGTCCAGGTGGGTCTGCTGCGGGCGCTGCAGGAGGGGGAGATCCGCCGGCTCGGGGGTGAGTCGGCGGTCCGGGTCGACGTGCGGGTGGTGGCGGCGACCCACCGCGACCTGCGGGCGGCGGTGCGCGCCGGCGCGTTCCGCGAGGACCTGTACTACCGCCTGTGCGGGGCCACGTTGACCGCGCCGCCCTTGCGGGATCGCCCCGAAGACCTGCCGGCGTTGGTGGCCCGGTTCCTCGACGAGGCCGGCCGCCCGGGCCTGCCGGTGCGCGCCGACGCGTGGGACGCGGCGCTGCGGTACCGGTGGCCCGGCAACGTCCGCGAGCTGCGGGCGGAGGTGGTACGGTGGACGGTGTTCGCCGACCGCGAGGTCACCCGCGCCACCCTGTCGCCCGAGCTCGCCGGCGCAGGCGCTCCGTCCACCGGCGCGATCGGGGTGGGCACCCTCGCCGGCGCGGTCGAGGCGGCCGAGCGGGCGGCGGTGGCGGCGGCGTGGGCGTCGACCGGGGGCAACGTCGCCGCGACCGCGCGGGTGCTCGACGTCGATCGGAACACGGTGAAGCGCAAGCTGCGGGCGCACGGCCTGCGGTGAGCATACGATGGGCGCCGAGCCGGAGGTCCCGATGGAGTGCCCGCCCCGT
>JBEBJC010000336.1:0-8119 GCA_040080105.1 Myxococcota bacterium | reverse complement strand
AGCCGGCAGCGCCCGCCGGGCCCGACAAGGCCGCGCTGATGACCCGCGGCGCCGATGTGTACGCGAAGATCTGCGCCCCGTGTCACCAGGCGACCGGCAAGGGGATCCCGGGCGCGTTCCCTCCGCTCGCGGGCTCGGGGGCGTTCTACGGCTCGCCGCAGAAGCACGCCGGGATCATCATCAACGGCCTGTCGGGCCCGATCACCGTCCAAGGCCAGGCGTTCAACGGGGCGATGCCGCCCCAGGGCTCGCTGTCCGACCTCGACATCGCGGCCGTCGCCACCTACGTGCGCAACTCGTGGGGGAACGCGGACGGGATCGTGACACCGGCCGACGTGGCCGCCGCGCGCTGATCGCCGGTACAGTACGCGCGATGTGGTTCACCCTGCTCGCGTGTGCCGACCGCTCCGACCCGGCGTACGCCGCGCGTCACCTGGGCCTGCTCCAGCCGGTGCTGGCCTCGATGGTCGCGCGGCGGGTGGACTTCGCCCGCGACCAGGGCTGGTGCCGCGCCTTGTCGTACGACCGGGGCGACTTCGTGGACACCTCCAACCCGTCGACCTGCGTGCTCGACCCGAACTTCGACGCTGCGGAGCCGCCGCTCGACGCCGAGGCCCGCAGGGACCTGGAGGTGTGGTCCGACGGCTTGTCCGCCGCCGGCGCGCCGATCCACTGGGTGTTCGTGGGGTGGGACGCCGGGCGCCCCGTGTCGTACGAGGTCGCCCTCTCCGGGTGGTCGCGCTTGTCGTGGGAGTGGGCGCCGACCGAGCCACCGGAGCAGATGGGGTCCGAGGTGGTGGTGCGCCCCGTCCCCGGCTGGCCCGACTGGTACGTGGTGATCGAGGACTGGAACTGACGCCTACCTACCTGACGGCCTACTCGGCGTCGGACACGCCGATCATCGAGGACAGCGCGGTGTAGTCGATCACCACCGTCGACAGCGGGTCGGGCAGGAACTCGTCGAACGTGATCGAGTTGCGCGACGACGAGTAGGTCCACGCGCCCTCGTCGAACGGGATGGTGGTGCCGTCGACGGTGACCACCTTGACCTCGACCGTGCCCTCCACCGGCAGCTGGGACAGGAAGTACTCGCGGTGCAGGCCGGCAGCCTGGATGCCGAGAGCCTCGAGGACGTTCACCCAGTCGTCGACCCGCACGTCGTGCATGATCCCGCCCACCTCGAGCGAGAGGTACACGTAGTCGTCGCCGCCGTAGTAGAACACGTCCGGCGGCAGGCAGATCGAGTTGAACGTGACGAGCGGGTCCGACGGCCGCAGCCCGTTCGCCCACTCCGCGAACTCTTCCTTGGTGATCCGGCTGTTCCGCGACAGGTCGGGCTCGTCGGTCACCACGGTCATGTGGATGCCCGACGAGCGGTCGTCGCGCAGGAACCCGGCGTTCGTGGCGTCCGCCTCGAGCTCGAGCGCGGTGTACGCCGCCTCGCGGCCCCGCTCGTCGCTCGACCCCAAGATGCCGAGGTCGGCCATCGACTCGAACATCCCCATCGGGTCTTCCGAGTCGGTGGTGATGTACCGCTCGCCGTTCGACGCGGCGACCAGCTTGCCCGACTCGTTGTTCGCGTCCATGTCGGTCGACACCACCCCGATGTGGTAGTCGAGCCCGGAGCCCAGGAAGTACTCCATGAACGCCGGGAAGTTCTCGCGGAGATCCTTCTGTTCCTGGAGCATCGAGCCCGAGTTGTCGATGATCCACAACACGTCGACCGACGGGATCGGGACCTGCACGATGCGGTCCTGCACCACGGGGTTCTCGAGGCCCGGCGGGTTCGGCCCCTCGAAGTTCGGAGGAGGCTCACCGAGATTGTATTCCTGGCAGCCCAACAACGACAGGCTCACCACAGTCCAGCCGATCACCCGCATCGTGCCCTCCGAAACGCCGGCCTTGAGGTACCCCGACCTTCAGTCAAAGATGTCAAGAAAGAGTCAAACGGCTCAAAAACCCAGCTCCAGCGCGGCTCTGCCCGCTCAATCGGGGACCGCGCCGACCGGGCGATCGACCACGTTGAAGTTGTAGGCGATCGAGATCCGATCGAAGTCGTACGGGTGTGGGTGCACCAGGTGGACCAACGACGACGGGAACAACAGCTGAAGTCCGTCGCGGGGGGCGTACGCGAAGCTCCCGCCGCCCCAGTGGCTCTGGATCGGGAACGGGTTCAGGAACTCGATCAACCCGGCCTGCTCGCCGGCGACCTTCCCGATCTTGCCGACGCTGACGTAGTAGCAGCCCGACCAGTGCTGCGGGTGGTGGTGGTGGGGCGCGTTCCACCCATGAGGGCCGAGGATGTTCGCCCAGAAGTGGCCGAGCCTCAGCTCGGAGGTGCGCCACTCGTCGTAGTACGGCGCCAGCGCCTGGCGCGCGAAGTACAGCGCGTTGCGGAGCACGAACCGCATCGAGTCCGACGGGTTCACCACCAGCTCGGGGCCGGAGTGCCACCCGTCGCGGTTGCTGCGGACCATCCCGCCCGGGTGCGCGCGCCGGTGGGCCTGGATCTCGTCGATCAGGGTCTGGTGGTGCTTCTCGTGGTCCGCGACCATCGACGAGAACAACGGGAACGCGAACAGCTCCAGGGGCTCCAACGGATCGTTCGCCACGGCTCACCTCGCACCGCGAGGATGGCTCACCACCGCGCGATCGGCCACCCGCGCTCCGCCGCGATCCGTTGCAGCGCCCGATCGGGGTGCACCGCGACGGGCGCGCCCACCCGTACCATCAACTCCAGGTCGGTGGCCGAGTCGGTGTAGAACGTGGCTGTTCCGAGGTCGTGCCCGGCGGCCGCCGCCCACGCCTCGACCGCGCTCGCCTTGGCCGAGCCGACACACGACTCGGCCACTCCGCCGGTCATTCGCCCGTCGCGCACCTCGAGCCGGGTGGCGACCACGTCGTCGAACCCCCACGCCTCCGCCGCGGCGCGGGCGGCGTAGGTCGTGCCGCTGGTGGCGATCACCACCCGATCCCCGCGGGCCCGGTGCACCTCGACCGCCGCCGGGGCGCCGGGCCGCAGCCGGTGGCGGATCTCGGCGTCGAACCACCCGCGCACCCGGGCGTCGAGCTCGGGCTCCGCCGTGCCCGTCACCGTGCGCGCCGCCGCCTCGATCGCCTCCTGCAGGCCGTGGTCGCTCCCGAGGGAGTACCGGGCGAGCCAGTACGCGCCCCACGCCACGTCGCGCGCTCCGATCCGGCCGTGGCGCCACTCGTGCATCATCCACAGCCGGCCGGAGTTGCAGTCGATCAGCGTGCGATCGAGGTCGAACAGCGCCAGGCCCACGGTCACTCGATCCGGGTCACGACGGCGCGGTCGCCGTACAGCGAGGGAACCGGCTCGACCCGGTACACGTTGATCCCGCCGGGCGACAGCTCCGCGTCGACCCGGAACCGCACGTCGACGATCGGCTCGGGATCGTCCAGGTCGACCTCCATCACCCGGGCGGTGTTGTTGCCCCAGCCCCGGTCGAGGTTCGGGATGTCCGCTTCGGCGCGGGTCATCCCGAAGTCGGCCAACACGTTGCCGGTGCGCGGCAACAGGTCGACCGAGCCCAGCGCGTTCGACCGCAGCGCGTCGGGCGGGTACCACTCCGCCACCTGGGTCACCCCGCCCGCCGCGACCGAGAACCCGGCGATCCGGCTCAGCCCGGCCACCGCGACCGGATCGGTGTACGGCATCGCGGTCACGCTGTGGTTGTCCAACACCCACAGCACCCCCTGGTCGTCGTACGCGGGGCCGTGCGCGTGGTACGGCCAGGTCAGCCCCGCGGTCGGCGCGAGCAGCTGCTCCGACCACGGCGGACCCCACCCGGCCGGGTCGCCGAGCAGCCACTCGAGCTCACCGGCGTCGTCGAGGTGCGCCACCAGGACGTGCTGGCGCACCGAGACCAGCCACCCGCCGGCCGGATCCCGGATCACCCCGTTCGCGTGGCCCCAGTCGAACCCGAGCGGCACCAGGCCGAGGCTGCCGAACCCGATCCGAGTGGTGTCGAGGCGCTCCGACAGCGGCCACTCCGAGATCACCGCGCCGTCGGCCGCGAACCGCACCACGACCGGGTCCTCGATCGGCGCCACGCCCACCGGCTCGAGCGCCTCGTACGAGGCGGGGTACGGCGTGTCCACGCCGCGGGCGGCGATCGACGCGAACGACCCGTCGTCGAGCGGGAACAGCTCGTGGTTCAACGCCCACGGGATCGACACGCCGGAGATGTCGTCGGGGAGGTTCCGCCCCCACGCTCGCACGGCGTTTCCGAGGAGATCCATCTCGATCGCGGCCGAGAACAGCCCGATGACGTGCTGGTCGGGCGTCATCCGCACGTCGCCCCAGTTCAGCGGCCCGTCGTACAGCCACACCAGCGACAGGTCCGACGCGTCGTACAGCGCGAGCCAGATCCCCACGCCCGAGGCCTCCAACGGAACGAGCCAGTACCCGCCCTCCGACCGGTCGGGGTGGTGCGCGAGCACGTCGATCGCCGGGTACTCGGGGGCCAACGGCTCGGTGTGGACCGTGAGGGTGGTCAGCGGGCCCGAGCGGCCGTCGTCGGTCGACGCGATCAGGGTGAGCTCGTGCACCGTGTCCGGCACGAGCCCCAGCACCGGCACGTCGAACTCGGTGGCGAGCTCGGGGAACGCGACCGACAGCTCCCGCCCTTCGGAGGTGATCCGGAGCTCGAGCCGGGCAGGCCCGTCGAGCGCGACCTCCAGCCGCCGCGCCAGGGGGACGTCGAGCCCCTCCGACAACACCGGCGGGGCGGCGAGCCCGACCGGCGGCAGATCTTCCTGTCGGCACGCCACCCACGCCACCACCCACATCGAGACCCTCACCCCCCCGGTCTACCGCGCCGTTCGGCCGACCTGCGCGCTACTTCGGCGGCTCCTGCGGCGCAGGGGCGACGGGCTCCACCGGCCCCAGCTTCTTCAACTGCTCGGCGAACACTTCACAGGGGTCGGTGTCGTCGAGCCGCGGGGTGAACCACAGCCAGTCCGACCCGTCGTCGCCGTACGTCACCGGGTCGGCGTCGTCGGCGGAGACCTCGATCAAGCGGACCGAGCGGGACGCCGGCTCGAGGTAGATCGGGACCCCGTGGTCGGGCCGGGTGTGCCCGGTGCCGGCGATCAGCACCGCGCGCTCGCCGGACGCGACCAGCGACCGGGCCATGTACGCGTCCTTCAGGGTCTGGCCGACGATCATCATCTCCACCAGCTCCGGCGTCGCGTGGCCGCAGTGCGACTCCACGATCTCGTCGCCGAGCTGCGCGCGCTGCGCTTCGTTCAGCGTGACCGACAGGGGCAGGTCCGCCACGAACTCGGGGGGGAGCGCCGCCATCCCCTGCATCATCGCGATCTTCACCTCGTCGCGGGTCGGGTGGCCGGCCCGCACCGACGCGCCCGCCCCGTAGCACGCGTCGAACACCGGGGCGTACAGCGAGAACTCGGGCCACCCGGACTTCTCCCAGTCGGCGGCCGCAGCGAGCGACGCCGCGTCGGTCGCGTCCGCGATCGGGTCGGCGTGGTCGAGCATCTCGAACACACACGCCGACGGCTTCAACGCGGTGACGATCCGGGCCTGGAGCCGGTGGTGGTCGGGGCTGTCGTGCTTCTCGCCGATCAACACGTACGAGGCCTGCCCGAGGTCGGCGAGCAGCTCGGCCTCGGTCGCGAACCGCCGGGCGTGCACGTCCCAGATCCGACCGACCAGCGGGTGGTCGACGTACAGCGGCGACTCCCACGGGCCACCGACCGGTCCGGCGCTCATGGATCCGGGTGCTTCGACGGGCGCTTTGGGACACCCTACCAACGCGATCGCGAGCACCACCGGCGCCTCCGACCGGCCAGATACCCCATTGCCGACCGGCGCGTCGACCGATACCAGCCGCGCCGGGAGGTCGGGATGGCGGACGTGCAGGTCAAGCGCGCGACGATCGCGGGGACTCGGATCGAGCGGCTGGTGGTGTCGCTCCACGGCCTGCCCGACCGCACGATCGATCGGGACGTGGCGATCGCGTGGATGCGCGACGGGCACAGCCTGATCCCGATGATCGACGGCGTGCGCCAGCCTGCGCTCGGGTTGGTCGAGGTCGACGGCGGGCACGTGATCCGGGCGGACGGCGCGGTCGAGGGCGGGGACCAGCTCCCGCCGCTGCCGGAAGCGTGACCCTGGCCAGACGCGCCGACCTGGGGCACACTGCCACCCATGCCGCCGAACGACCCCGCCGAGGGGTGTTGATGATCCCGCTCGCGCTCGCCGCGCTGACCGGATGCCCCCATCCCCCCGTGGTGATCCCGGTGGATTGGACCGAGACGCCGCACTTGCCCGCGCCCACCGCGCCGGTGTACGCGGCCGTGCCGTCCAAGCCGCTCGACCGCGGGGTGAGCACGGTGGTCGGCCTGCGCACGTGGGACGTGACCTTGGCCGGGGCCGCGACCGGCCTCGCGCTGTCGATCCTCGACGGCTCGGGCTCGCTGACCGTCCCGGAGATCCGCGACCGCACGATCCGCGCCGGCTGGCCGTACCCGGTGCAGTCGGCGCAGGTGTGGTCGGGCGCGACCTCGTCGCCGCCGCCGCCTGGGGTGCAAGAGTGGCTCGGGAAGTTGCCGGCCGGCGCCTCGATCGGCCTGGTCCGCGCGCGCGGCGCGTCCGAAGACCTGTGGGTCGGCCTCGCGTCCACCGTCCGGGTCGATCTGGGCGAGCTGCCGCGCCAGCTGCCGGTCGGCGCCACGCTCAAGATCCCCGCGGTGCCCGGGGCCGAGGTGTGGGTCGCCGATCCGTACGGTCGGCTCGACCACGGCGTGCTCGAGATGCCGTACACCCGCACGACGGACGCGGCCGGGGAGTGGCTGGTCGAGGTGCGCGACCGGACGGGCGCGCTCGCGAACTTCCCGGTGTACGTCGGGATGGTCCCGCCGGACCTGGGCCTGCTGGCGCCGGGGCCCCTCCCGTCGGAGTGGCAAGACGCCGACGCCCTGGTGGTCGACATCTTGGCCGAGCTGCGCGAAGCGTACGGGTTCCGGCCGTACGCCGACGACCTGCTGCTGCAGACCGCCGCCCGCTCGGCGGCGGCCGATCCCACCCTCGACGTGAAGTCGATCGCGCCCCAGATCGGCCTGCCTCCGGCGTCGGTGTGGCGGTGGGAGTGCCAGGCGCCCACGATCGAGGGGTGCCTCGACGCGATCCTGTGGGACGTGCGGGCCCGCCCGGGCCTGCTGTCGACCCGCGCGATCTACGGGCGCGAGATCCAGCTCACCACGAACGGCGTGCGCATCGTGCTGGTGGTCGCGCGAGAGACCGAGTAGGTCCCCACGGACCGCCGCGCCAGTGCCCCGGCGCGGCCGAACGGACTACGCTGCGGGTGGGAGTGGTGCGCGGATGAACATCGGCCGGAACGAGATCCTGATCGGGGTCGCGGCGCTTGCGGTCGCGGCGTTGATCGTGGTTCCCATCGTGGTCTCGAGCAGCAAGTCGGGCCGGGTGAGCGAGGTCGAGCAGACCGTGAACGCGATCCGGCTGGCCGAGCTGCAGTACCACGACGCGTTCAACGAGTACGTCAGCGCCGATCCGTCCCCGCGGCCCCCCCACGCGGTCGACCCGAACCCGGTGCCGTGGTCCCCCACCGACGGGTTCCGCAAGTTGGCGTGGGCGCCGGAGCACGCCGAGGTCATCGGGTCGTACCAGGTCCAGGCCGACAAGACGGGGTTCAAGGTGATCGGCGCGTGCGACGTGGACGGCGACGGGGAGCGCGCGGTGTTCGAAGCCACGCAAGACCAGGAAGCCCACCCCGTCACCGGCTCCGGCGTCTACTGATCACCCCCGCACGATGTCCGCCCCACCCCCATCGGATCTCGCGGCGCCGCGGCTCGCGGTCGGCCTCGGCGCCTCCCTCGGGGACCGGCGGCACACCCTCGAGCTCGCGGTGCGGAAGCTCGCGTCCGCGCCCGGCCTCGAGCTGGTGCGGGTCTCGGGGTGGGTGCGCACCCCGCCGCTGACCGGGGGAGCGGCGCGCAACTGGTTCCTCAACGGGGTCGCGCTGTTCCGGTCGTCGGTCGATCCACTCGAGGTGCTCGATCGGTGCGTGGCGCTCGAGCAGCGCGCCGGCCGGCGCCGGGGTCGGTACTGGGG
>JBEBJC010000335.1:0-8122 GCA_040080105.1 Myxococcota bacterium | reverse complement strand
TCGGGCGGCGATCTCCCCGTGCTAGCCGATCCTCGCCGAAGAATCACTGTACGATCGGCCTCGAACGGACCGGAACAGGCGATCCGCATCGAGTGGTCCCGCCGTACAATCGGCCTCGGACGGACCGGAACCGGGCATCCGGATCGAGTGGCAATCAACCAGGCTGGCTGGCTCGATGGCTGGTGGCATGATCAGGCCTGAAAGCACATCCGCGGAGCATACCCGCGTTCGTAGATGTTGGCAAAGTCTATCGCCGTGTCGGTTTGGCGAGGCCTGCAGGGCGGATCCGGATCCTGCCGCGTCGACGACCCCCCTCAGGTCGCGAGCTCGGGGAGGTCCACGAACAGGTCGAGCGCCGCCGGGTTCGCCAGCGCGTCGCGGTTCTTGACCTCCTGCCCATGCAGGATCCGCTGCACCGCCAGCTCGACCTTCTTCCCGCTGATCGTGCGCGGGATGTCCGCCACCGCCACCACCTTCGCCGGGACGTGGCGCGGGGTGCACTGGGTGCGGATCTGGCGCCGGATCTCGGCGACGAGCGCGTCGTCCAGGGTCACGCCGGCGGCGGGCACCACGAACAGCACGATGCGGACGTCGTCGTCCCACTGCTGCGACACCACCAGGCTGTCGGCGATCGCGGGCATCGCCTCGACCACCGCGTAGATCTCGCTGGTGCCGATCCGGACCCCGCCGGGGTTCAGCGTGGCGTCGGACCGGCCGTACACCACGACCCCGCCGCGCGGCGTGAGCTCGACCCAGTCGCCGTGGCGCCACACCCCGGGGTAGTGGCGGAAGTACGCGTCGTGGTACTGCGCGTGGGCGGGGTCGCGCCAGAACGACACCGGCATCGACGGGAACGGGCGGGTGCACACGAGCTCGCCCTTCTCGCCCACCACCGGCCGCCCCTCGGGGTCCCACGCCTCGACCGCCATCCCGAGCCCGCGCCGCTGGATCTCACCCGCGTACACCGGGTCGAGCGGCGAGCCGAGCATGAAGCAGCCGAGCAGGTCGGTGCCGCCGCAGATCGACACCACCGGCACCGGGCCCACCGCGTCGGCCACCCACCGGAACAGCTCGGCCGACAACGGGCTGCCGGTCGACATCACCGACCGCAGCGCGCCGAGGTCGACCGCGTCACCGGGGCGGTACCCGGCCTTCTCACACGCCCCGAGGAACTTCGGGCTCGTGCCGAAGTGGCTCAGCCGCTCGCGCGCGGCGAGCCGCCACAGCACACCCACGTCGGGGTGCGCGGGGTTGCCGTCGTACAACACGACGGTGGCGCCCACGAACAGCCCGGACACGAGCCAGTTCCACATCATCCACCCGGTGGTGGTGAACCAGAACACCGCGTCGCCGGGGCGCACGTCGGAGTGCAGCGCGAGCTCCTTGCCGTGCTGGAGCAGGGTGCCGCCCGCGCCGTGTACGATGCACTTCGGGACCCCGGTGGTGCCGGAGCTGTACATCACGTACACCGGGTGGTCGAACGGCAGCTGGGCCGGGGGCGGGGCGGGCTCGGCGCACGCGAGCGCCTCGTCCCACCGGGTCGCCCCGGGGATCCCCTTCCCGAGCACCTCGACCGCGACCACCACCCGGATCGACGGGATCGCGCGGGCGACCTCGAGCACCCGCTCGTCGGTGGGCCAGTCCCGGCCGCCGTAGCGGTACCCGTCACACGCGACCAGCACCACCGGCTCGATCTGGCCGAACCGGTCGAGCACCCCGCGCGGCCCGAAGTCGGGCGAACAGCTCGACCAGATCGCCCCGACCCACGTGGTGGCGAGCATCGCCACCACCGCCTCGTCGCGGTTCGGCAAGAACCCGGCGACCCGGTCTCCCGGCTGGACACCTCGCGCCCGCAGGAACGCGGCGAACCGCTCCACCCGCGCCCGCAGCGCGTCGCGGTCGAGCTCCACCCGCCGCCCCGACTCGTCGATCGACACCAGCCGGGCGGTGGGTCGGGCGAGCAGGTTCTCGGCGAAGTTCAGCCGGGCGCCCTCGAACCACACGGTGTGTGGCATCCGGGGCTCGCCCATCACCCGGAGGGCAGGGGCCGACGACACGACCTGCAGCTCGTCCCACACCAACGCCCAGAACGGCTCCGGGTGGTCGACCGAGAACGTCCACAGGTCGTCGTAGCCCGCGATCGGAACCCCGAGGGCGCGCACGCGGTCGGCGAACCGCCCCATCCGGGAGGCGGCCGCTGCGGCCGGATCTGGCACCCACAGCGGCTCCACCGACATCGATCAGGCCCCGTGCTTCACGGCCTTGCGGACGGTGACCATCGCGCCGGTCGGGCCGGGGACGCCGCCGCGGACGTACACCAGGTTGCGCTCGGTGTCGATCTTCGCGACCTCGAGGTTCTGCACGGTGACCCGCTCGGAGCCCATGTGGCCGCCCATCGGCATGCCCGCCAGGGTCATGCCGGGGGTGAGGCGGGTACCGATCGAGCCGCCGTGGCGGAAGTACTCGTGTGCGCCGTGGGACCGCTCGAACCCGGCGAAGTTGTGGCGCTTCATGACGCCCGCGAAGCCGCGGCCCTTGGAGGTGCCGACCACGTCGACCTTCTGGCCGACCTCGAACAGCTCGCCCACGGTGACGACCTTGCCGACCTCGTACGCGGCCACGGTCGCCGCGTCGACGCGGAACTCGCGCACGTGCTGCACCGCGCCCTCGACCCCGGCCTTCTTGAGGTGCCCGAGCTCCGGCTTGGTGGAGCGCTGCGCCTTCTGCACCCCGAACCCGAGCTGGACCGCGTTGTACTTGTCGCGGGTGCCTTCGGTCTTGACCTGGGTGACGGTGCACGGGCCGGTCTCGATCACCGTGACCGGGATCACCTCGCCGTCGTCCTTGTACAGCTGGGTCATACCGATCTTACGGCCGATGAGGCCCATCATCTGGTTCGCCACGGATTCCTCGCATTGGACGGCGCGGCCGTCGTACGGGTGAGCGCGCGCTGGGCGCGGTTGTCGGATCGAGCCGGGGGCTTAACCGCGATCGCGCTCGTCGTCGACGCTCGGCGCAGTCGGCTCAGAACGTGTACTTGAGGTACCCGCCGTAGTTCGCGGCGAGGGCGTGCGGGATCACGAACGCCACGTCGGCGTCGGCGCCGATCGAGAAGTGCGACAGCTTCGTGTAGTACTCGAAGGTGCCGCCGAGGATCGCGAGCGGCAGCGGCCCGGCGTGCATCGCCGCCTCCTGGCCCCAGATCGGGGTCACGTCGGCGTAGGCCTCCTGGGTGATCAGCAGGGGCGCGAACATCACCCCGCCGCCGCCGCGCACGCCGAACCCGGTGCGGCGCGTCACGTACCCGGACACCTCGACCACCGCCGTGCCGGAGAACGTGTGGATGTCGCCCTCGACCACGGGCGGCAACGCGGGGAGCTGATCGGCCGGCGGGCCGTTGAACAGCGCCTGCTGGACCTGGATCTCCCACGCGGCGCTGAGGCGCTCCTTGTCGATGAAGTCGGACCCGACGCCGAGCCCGAGCGCCATCACCCCGGACATCTGGACGCCCTGCGCGAGGGGAGCCAGCGCCGCCGAGCCGATGTTCGACTTCAGGTAGTACCCGCGGACCACCTCGCGGACCACGTCGTCGTCGAAGGTGCGGGCCTTCCGCTTGCCTTCGGCGGCGGACTCCGAGCCTGGCGCATCGAGATCATCCTGAGCGAACGCGGGAGCGGACAGGGACAGCAGGCCGAGAGCGAAGGCGATGCGCATCGAAGGGGTCCTCGGGAGACACAGCCATGTAGCACACCGCCCCGCGGACGGGAAGCGGTGGTGCACGAGGGCATGCCCTCGGAACCGGCCGACCGTCGTGATCGACCCTGTCAAGTTGCTGTCGAGGGATCGCGACGGCTTGCTTTCGGGCTCGGCATGCCCTAGTTCCTTGCGACGTCGAGGTGCCGAGTCGCCCGAGCGACGACCTCCCCCGGGGGGCCTCGGCGAGCCCGCGCGCTGGATGGACCGATGGCGACCCCGCCCGAACGCAGAGGAACCACCGACCCCCGAGGGTCCAGCCGTGGCCGGCGGTTCCGCAAGGTCGAGCGCTCGTCGATCTCGTTCTTCCCGGCCGGGTTCTTCGGGCTGGTCGGCCTCGCGGCGGTCAGCCTGTTCGCGCTGTTCCCGTTCGCCCAGCTGCGGGTCGAGGGCGCGATCCGAGACCGGGTGCGGGCGAGGCTCGACGCCGAGGGCCTACACTGGGTGGACATCGGCATCTCCGGGCGCACCGTGTACCTGACCGGCGCCCCGCCCGATCCGAGCCAGGCCGAGCGCGCCGCCGACAGCGTGAAGTCGATCACGATCCAGAGCTTCTTCGGCCCGCTCGAGCCGGTCGAGGACGTGATCACCGATTGGTCCGAGCCACCACCTCCTCCGCCCGCGCCCGCGGCGGCGCCGCGGTGGACCGACTGGGAGTTCCGGCTCGAGCGCGGGGTGCTGGCGCTCACCGGCACGGTCGCCGACGACGACACGCGCAACAAGGTCCTGGGCGCGGCGAACCGGGTGACCGATCCGCCGCGGGTCGCGTCGGTGCGCGACAACCTGGCGGTGGCCGACCAGCCCGCGCCCGAGGTCGCGGCGGCGGTGGCCGAGCGCGGGGTCGCCACCCTGGGGCGGTGCGTGTCGGGGGTGGCGACGTTCGCCGGCGGCACGTTCTCGCTCCGGTGTGAGCTCCCCGCCGCCAGCATGGACGCCGTGCGGTCCGACGCGTCCGCGCCGATCGCGCCGGCGGTGATCGGGGCGGTGGAGCTCGTGTCGGCGGAGCAGCTCGCGTCGTGTGAGCAGGCGCTCGCGTCGGTGTTGCGTGGGTCCCCGGTGCGGTTCGCCAAGGGAGAGGCCGCGCTCGACCCCGCGGCGTCACCGGCGGTCGACCAGCTGGCCGAGGCCGCGCGCGGGTGCTCGGCCCGGCTGCGGATCCGCGCGCCGGGAGACGACCCGGCCGACCCGACCCTCGGGCGCGCCCGGGCCGAGGTGGTGCGGCGGGCGTTGATCGAACGCGGGGTGCAGGCCGAGCGCCTGGCCGCCGTGGACGTGGGGCCGACCGGCCCCGTGAGTCAGCTCGAGATCGACGTGGCGCGATCCACCGAGCTGTAGTGAACATCGCAGCCGCCGTCGTACGGGAAGGACACCATGGGGTTCCTGCTGGTCGAGATGTCGTTCATCCTCCTCGTGGTGGCCGCGTTCAGCGCGCTGCTGACCTGGTGGTGGTTCCGTAGGCAGTTCGACGACGTGACGGTCGAGTACTCGGTGTCCCAGGGGCGGATCGCCGAGCTCGAGCGCGAGCTGCACCGGGCCCCGGGGACGGCGGCCGTGCCCGGGGTGGACGGCCTGTCGAACCGGCTCGCCGAGATCGAGCGGAAGATCACCGCCGGACCGAACTGGGCCGCGTTGGAGTCTCGGCTCGAGCCGCGGTTCGCGGCGATCGAGCGCCCGCCGGCAGGGGCGCCGTTCGACCCGACCCCGATCACCGCGCGCCTGTCCGAGTTCGAGCGGAAGCTCGACGGGATCGTGCTCGCCAAGCCGGATCTGCAGCCGATCCGGGACCGCCTGTCCGGCCTCGAGGGCGCGACGCACCTGTTGGCGCAGAAGCTGGCCGCGGTCGACGCGTCGATCGGGGCGCTGTCGGGCCCGCTCGCCGAGCGGATCTCGGCGTCGGAGGCCGCGGTGCTGCGCCAGGTGGAGCGGGTCGAGAGCGATCTGGGCGTGCTCGGGTCGTCGGTGGCCGCGCGGCACGCGGTGACCGAGGGGCGGGTCGAGCGGCTCGGTCCGGCGCTGGCCGAGCAGCTCGACGCGCGCTCGCTCGCGGTGGAGGAGAAGGTCGAGGCGCTCCGGTCGGAGGTGACCTCCCGGTTCGTCGAGGTCGCCGCGGCGTCGGTGGCGCTCGGGGCCGTGGTCGACGGGCGGGTCGCCGCGCTCGCGGCGGCGCTCGGGGCGGCGGAGGAGAAGGGCGAGGCCGCGCGCCGGGCCGAGGCCGAGGCGACGCGGGCGCGGGTGGACGCCCTGCGGGCCGACGCGATGCGGGCGGTGGAGGTCCTCGGCAGCGACCTGTCCCGCGCGATCGACGCGGCCGACGAGGCCTCGCGCGGGCGGTCGGAGGCGACCGGAGCGCGCCTCGACGCGGTGGAGCAGCGGGTGGGTGAGGCGCTGCGGGACGGGGTCGAGCAGCTCGGCGCTCGGCTCGACGCCGAGTTCCCGGTGTTCGGAGCGGCGATCGGCGCGGTGGACGCCAAGCTCGACGGGCGGATCCTGGCGTCGGAGAACGCGTTGGCGGCGCGGATCGGGGCGGCCCACGATCGGTTGGACCAGGTGTTCGGGGAGGTCGAGCGGAGGTTCGAGGGGCTGCAGGCCCGGAACCAGCTCGACTTCGACGCGATGGTCGGGGGGATCGACGGCGCCCGCGGCCGGATGGACGGGGTAGACGGGCGGCTGGTGGCGCTCGCCGGGGCGGTGGCCGCGGCCGACGCGAAGCTGACCGAGCTCGGGTCGGCGGTGCCCGCCGCGCGGGTCGCGGTGGACGAGCGGCTCGGGGCGATCGCGGCGGGGCTCGGGCAGCAGCTCGCAGTGGTCGACGCCAAGGTGCGCGCGCTCGAGGTCGCCGTCCCGTCGGTGGCGACCACGGTGACCGCCGCGCTCGACCGGAGCGACGAGGCCGGGCGGCTGCGGGTGGCCGAGGCGGAGTCCGCGTTGTCCGAGCGCCTGGTCGGGGTCGAGGCCGGCGTGCGGTCGCTCGAGGTGGCGGTGCCGGCGTTGGCGCTGGCGCTCGTGCCGCTGCAGGCGGGCCTCGACGCGGGGGCTCAGCGGCTCGACCGGGTGGAGCAGGGCCTGGCGGGGCGCCTGGCCGCGGTGGACGGGAAGGTGGGCGCGATCGAGCTGGCGGTGCCCGCCCTCGGCGGCGCGCTCCGCGATCGGATCGACGCGGCCGAGGCCGGCGTACGCGAGGGGGTGCGGCGGGCGGAGTCCGGGCTCGGCGAACGGCTCGAGCAGCGGGTGGCGGCGGCCGAGTCGTCGGCTGCGGCGGGCGCGGCCGGGTTGGCGGAGCGCCTGCAGGCGCTCGAGCGGCTGGTGCCGGCGGTGGTGGAGCCGGTGCGCGGGGCGCTGGGCGCGGTCGAGCAGCGGGTGGGCGCGCTCGAGGTGGCGGTCCCGGCTGCCGGCGCGGCGCTGGCGGCCACGATGTCGCAGCGGTTCGGGGTGGTCGACGAGCGGCTCGCGAC
This sequence comes from Myxococcota bacterium, assembly GCA_040080105.1. Taxonomy (GTDB): domain Bacteria; phylum Myxococcota_A; class UBA796; order UBA796; genus JACKER01. Next base: position 917 of record JBEBJC010000335.1, on the reverse strand, counting down.
GGTGGCGGCAGGCCTCGAGCAGCAGCTCGGGGCGGCGGTCGAGGGGGTGCTCGGTCCCGTGCGCACGGTGGACGAGCGGCTCGGATCGATCGAGGCGGGCCTCACCGCGCGGGTGTCGGCGGTCGACCAGCGGGTCGGCCTGGTGGAGCTCGCGGTCCCCGCGGCGGGCGCTGCGCTCGTCGAGCGGCTCGGGTCGGTCGAGGCGGGGCTCGGCGCCCGGATGACGGCGATCGACGAGCGGTTCGTGGCCGCGGGCGCGGCGCTCGAGCGGCGGCTCGGGGCGGCGGTCGACGGCGTGCTCGAGCCGGTGCGCAAGCTCGAGCAGCGACTCGGGACGGTGGGGACCGGGCTCGGTGAGCGGGTGGCCGCGGTCGACGGGAAGGTCAGCGCGCTCGAGCGGGCGGTGCCGGCGGTGAACGCGGCGCTGGCGGCGTCGTTGGACCAGCGCCTCGGGGGGCTCGAGGCGGGCCTGGGCGAGCAGGTGGCGGCGGTCGGTCAGCGCGTCGGGTCGCTCGACGGGCAGGTGAAGGCGCTCGGCCTCGCCGTCCCGGCGGTGGAGCAGCGGCTCGAGGGGGTGGAGCGCGGTCTCGTGGCGGTCGACCAGCGGGTCGGTGACACCGCGGGGCGGCTCACGGACGTGGTGCAGTCCAAGGTGGGCTCGGTGGTCGACGCGCTCGCGGAGCCGGTCCGGACGCTGGAGTCGCGGCTCGCCGCGGTCGAGTCCGGCCTCGGGGACCGGATCGCCGCGGTCGACGGCAAGGTGGGCGCGCTCGAGCTGGCGGTGCCGGCGGTGGGCGTCGCGCTGGGGGCGGCGGTCGCGTCGGTGGACGGCAAGGTGGCGGCGCTCGAGTCGGCGGCCCCGGCGGCGAGCGCGGCGATGGAGCTGCGGCTGTCCGAGAAGCTCACCGCGCTGGCGG
>JBEBJC010000334.1:0-8142 GCA_040080105.1 Myxococcota bacterium | reverse complement strand
ACCCGGCCCCGTGCAGCGCGCACCCACACGCGCGGCCGCCCCATCGGCGCACCCCTTCCCACCCGAGTCGGGTCTTGCCGACCCCGGGCATCCCGGTCAGCACGAGGTGGCCGTCCCGCAGCGCGGCGTCGGTGGCCGCCAGCAGCTCCTCCCGGCCCACGAACCGGTCGCCGTACCGCGTGTCCGGCGCGAGGGCGCGCGCCGGCACGAACCGGTAGCCGCCGGGCACGGTGCACACGTGCCGCGGCCGGTCCGGGTCGAGCTCGACCTTCGACCGCAGCTTGCGCACCATGTTGTCGATCGCCCGGGTCTGCGCGTTCGGCGAGTACCCCCACACGTCGACCTGCAGCGCCGCACGGCTCACGTCCTGGTCGGGGCGCGCGGCGAGGTACACGAGCAGCTCGATCTCGCGCCGGGTCAGCTCGCTCCGACGTCCGCCGAGGGTGACCTCGCCGGTCTCCAGATCCACCTCGCACCCGGTCAACCGGAGCCCCATCGGCGGCCCCTATCACGGAGTTACAGCGGATTACCGTCGGCGGTCCGGTCGGGCGCGTACGTGGCTGGCCTTGGAGGCCGGATGTTGGCGCTCGGTTGGTGGGCATGTACACAGTGGCGGTCGCCGGTCGACGGCGGGGCCGACGGGGAGAAGATCGAGGACGGCCAGAGCCTCGACCTCGTGTGGTCCGCGGTCCCCGCGACGAGCCACCCCCCGTGTGAGTCGGGCCTCGCGGTGTACGACGCTGCCCGGGGCGAGGTGCTGTACGTCGGCAACGGCGGCGTGTCGCAGCAGCCGTGGCTGAAGTGCAACGAGACGTGGACCTGGGACGGCGCCGACTGGGTGAAGCGCGCCGACACGGCCCACGGGCCCACGTGGCTGCTCGACGCCTCCCTCGCGTACGACCCGGTGCGGGAGCGGGTGGTGCTGTTCGGCGGCGAGAAGCTCGGCGGACGGCAGCTCGCCGCGGCGAACGAGGTGTGGGAGTGGGACGGCGTCGAGTGGACGAACCGGACCCCGGCCGCCGCCGCGCTGCAGCCGCCGCCGATGGCCGAGCCCGGGCTCCAGTTCGACCCCGTGTCCGAGCGGATGCTCGCGTTCGGCGGCTCGAGCCACACCGTGTACCTCGACGACGTGTGGTCGTGGGACGGCGCGGCGTGGCAGAAGGTGGCCGACACCGGCCCGTGGACCCTGCGCCACACCACGTGGGACGGCGGCGCGCTGGTCGGGATGGGCGACGGCACCCCCGGGTTCGCCGGCTGGTCGCGGATGTCGTGGGACGGCGCCGCGTGGTCCGACACCGGTCCCACGCCGTTCGCCGGGCCGGCGTGGATCGTCCACGATCCGTCGCCCGGGGTGACGCTCGCGTCGTCCGACGCGGCGGAGCTGTACTGGGACGGCCCCGACGGGTTCGAGCGGCGCGCCGCCCGGGGCGACCCGTTCCCTTCGTCGTACTGGGGCGACTCGTTCTTCGTGTACGACCCGGCGCGCGATCGGGTCGTGGTGTGGAACGTCGGGTGGGGCGACACGGTGATGGAGCTCGAGGCGCTCGCGATCGCCGACGCGCCGCCCGCGTTCGTGGACCCGCCCGACACGCTGACCTACAGCGTGGGGTACGAGGACCGCAAGTTCCTGTCGGCCACCTCTCCCGACGGCGACCCGGTCACCCTCACGCTCGAGCACGAGCTGTCCACCCCGTGGCCGGTGCTGGTGTCGTACCCGCCCACCGGCTGGTCGCTGCGGTGGGAGCCGGAGCCGGACCAGATCGGCGAGCACACGGTGACCCTGGTGTTGTCCGACGGGGTGAACGAGGTCCGCCACGACGTGCAGCTGGTGGCCGGCTACCGCGAGCTGCCCGGGTTCCCGCTCGGGTCGTTCGAGTCGACCGGATCGGGCTCGGCCCGGATCGGCGACGAGCCCACCGACTACGGCACCCCGGTCGACCTCTCGTGTTCGCTCACCGTCGACAACCCCGGCACCGCCGAGCTCGGGTGCAGCGCGACCTTCCCGTTCTGGATCGAGCGGTCGAACGAGCCCGGCGAGAGCTTCCCGACCTACACCCTGGTCGACCGGATCCTCCTCGGCAGCGGCACCCAGTCGTTCGTGTTCGAAGAGTGGGGCGTGTCGACCCAGCCGCTGCCGCTCGGTGACCCGTGGACGTGGGCCACGGGCTCGATCACGGAGACCGCCGACGGGTACCTGGTCCAGGTGTGGCCGGCGCTGCCGAAGGGGCTGTCGACGAGCCTCGGACCGCTGCCCGCGGCGCTGTACACCCTGTCGCTCGACCCGGTGGAGCTGTGGAAGCCGAACCTGCCCGGCGTCGGCTCGCTGTCGCCCGGTGACCTCGTGATCACCGAGATCATGCGCAACCCGGCAGCGGTGTCGGACTCGGTCGGCGAGTGGTTCGAGCTGCAGAACGTGTCGGGCGGGGACATCGATCTCGACGGACTGGAGATCTGGGACGCCGACACCGACCACGACGTAGTCGGAGGCCCGCTGGTGGTGCCGGACGGCGGGGTGGTGGTGTTCGCGGTGAGCGCCGACCCCGCGGCGAACGGCGGCGTCGCGGCGGACGTGACGCTGCCCGACCAGGTGCTGGCGAACTCCGCCGACGAGCTGTACGTCGGGGTGGGCTCGCTCGTGCTCGACGCGGTGGAGTGGGGAGCCGGCTGGCCTGCCCCGAACGGCGCGTCGATCACGCTCGGCGCCGGGGGCACCGCCGCGTCGAACGACGCGCCCTCCGGGTGGACCGCGTCGACCGCGACCTACGGCGCCGGCGACCGAGGGACCCCGGGCGCCCGCTGATCAGCGCGCGATCCACTCCGCGTGGAACCCGAGCGGCACCCGGTGCGGCACCGTGAGCACCGCGACCGGGCCCTGGTCGACCGCCCGCGCGTCGACCACCCACAGCTCGGCGTGGGGCGCGTCCGGGTGGGCGAGCATCGTCAGCACCCAGCCGTCGTCCTCGTCGACGCCGCCGGGGCGCGGCGCGAACACCACCTCCCCTCCCCGCCACCCGGGCGGGTACGCGCAGGTCGCCGCTGGTCCGCCGTCGTGGTCGAGCTTGCGGAACCCGTCGAACGCGAGCACCTCGGACCGCGGGTCGATCCGCGGGTGGTACGCGAACCGGGCGCGCGCGCCCCACGTGGCGTCGTTCACCCGCGGGAACTCCGACGGCACGTCGTCGAGGTCCTCCACCGACACCCCGCCGTCCCACCGGAGCCGCCACCGGGTAGCGAGGGGTCGCAGGTGGATCGTGTCGAGTCGCGGCACCCCGTCGACCGGGACGTCCGGGATCGGGTCGTCGATGCGGCACCCGGTCACGACCACGTCGTCACCGTCCTCGTACGACGACGTCAGGTGGTACACGTAGCACGGCGGCACGTCGAACCACCGCACCGCACCCCCGCCGCGCGGCCACAGCCCGAACCGCGCCGGGGCGCTCCGATCGAACCCGATCTTCCGCTTCCCGGCCGCGAGCGCCGCCGGATCCCACCCGAGCGGCAGGTCGAGCACCACCACGTACCGAGGGGTGATCCCGATGTCGTGGGGGATCCGCGGGCCAGCGGTGTCGATCTCCTGCGTGCGCACGAGGTTCCCGTCGCGGTCGGCGATCCCGACCCAGTACCACGGCGACTTATGCATCTGGAACCCGAAGAACAGCAGCTCCCCGGTGCGCGGGTCGACCTTCGGGTGGGCGGCGACCGTCCGACCGCCGAGCGCGGCGAAGAACGGCGGCGCTGGGCGGGTCGACAGGTCGATCGGGTCGAGCTCGAGCGGCTGACCCGACAGCCACCAGGTGGCGAGCAGGTGGTCGCGGTACGCCACCAGGTGGGTGTTCGCGGTGTCCTTGACCGGGGGCTCGCCCTTCGGCGCCATCGGGTTCAGGATCCCGCCCCACAGGGCGTGGCCCGCCTCGCGCTCCCGCTCGAACGCGCGGGTCCGCACGTACCGGTTGAGGTACGCCGCGCCGTCCGCGTCGATCGTGACCGCGTGGACCATCCCGTCGCCGTCGAACCAGTGGAACCGCCCCGGCGGCGGGAACGCGGGGTTGGACGAGTTGCGCGCGAACGTGCCGCGCAGGCCGTCGGGCAAGGTCCCCCGCACGTCGAGCTTCACCCGGGGCCGCTCCCCTTCGACCCACCCGTGCACGCCTTCGTCGTACCCGGCCATCACGCCTCCGCCGACGACGATATCCGAACGGAGAGCTGACGGCGGGAGTCGAACCCGCGAAAAGCTGAGTTGCAGTCAGCTCCGGACCCGGTCCGAGCGCCAGCGAACCCTCCATCCGACACAAACGAACCCCGAGCCGAATCGACACAGTCGAATCGGATCGGATCGCACGAAAGAACAAGCCCCCGGGATCACGGGGATGCCGGGGGCTTCGTCGAGCGACCGCGACGCTGTCGCGCTCACCCACCCCCGCACGTACACCGACACCGACACTGGGCGGCGGACGCGAGAGGAGCGGTGGCGGGAGCGCGGTTCATGCTGAGACCGTACGTCGCGGGAGCAGTCGCGTCAACCAGCACGCTGTATTTTCGATGCAATCACCCGCGGAGCGCCGCAGCGTGGGCTTGGAGGAACGCCCGCACCGAGATCGGCGGGCGGCCGCTCAGCGTCGCGACGTGGCCGGTGACCTCGGACATCTCGCCGCGGGCGGCGGCCACCTCGAACGACACCAGCAGGTCGGCGATCCCCTCAGGCAGCCCGGCGCCCACCATCCCGGCCTTCAGCCCGTCGGCCGGGATCGACACGTGCGCCAGCGGCCGCCCGGCCACCTCGGCCGCGATCGCGGCGATCGCGTCGCCGGTGAGGGCCTCCGGGCCGGAGATGGTGAGGTACCGAGTCCCGACGAACCCGTCGGCGAGCGCTCCGGCAGCGGCCTGGGCGCAGTCCTCCCGGGTGACGTACGCCACCGCGCCCGCGCCGCGCGCGGTGTACCACTGGCCCGAGGCGAGCGCCTGCGGCAGCGACTGGAGCAGCAGGTCCGCGTACAGCTGGTTCCGCAGGCTGGTGAACCCGACGCCCGACGCCACCAGGGCCGCCTCGGTCAGCCGGTGGTCGCGCGCGAGCCCCACCGCGGAGGTCTCGGTGGGGTTGGCGAACGAGGTGTACACGAGGTGGCGCACCCCGGCCTTCGCGGCGGCGGCGATCGCGCGTCCGTGCTGCTCCGACCGCGGGACGTCGAGCCGGTCGGTGCTGACGATCAGCGCCCGCTCGATGCCCCGGAACGCGGTGCCGAGCGAGTCGGCGTCGTCGAAGTCCAGCCGGCGAACCTCGACCCCGGACAGGCCCGCGAGCTTCGCCGGGTCGCGGGTGGCCGCCACCACCGGCACCCCCTTCGCCACCAACAGCTCCACCACCCGCCGACCGAGGTGACCCGACGCGCCCGTGACCAACACCATGACGAACCTCCGTGTGACCCCCTCCTCGTACGTTCGTCCCACGCGCGGTACAATACCGACAATTGGCACTGACTGACCCACTGGAGGAACAATGGTGTGGGACGACGTGGCGGTGTTCGTCGCGGTGGCCGACGGAGCGGGCATCACCGCCGCCGCCGGGGCGCTGGGGGTGCCGAAGTCGTCGGTGAGCCGGTACGTGGCCCGGCTCGAGCAGCAGCTCGGCGCGTCGCTGTTCCACCGCACCACCCGCAGGGTCACCCTGACCCCGGCCGGCCGGGCGCTGTACGACCGGGTGGCGCCGCTGGTCGCCGGGCTCGGCCGCGCCACCGCCGAGACCGCGCCGGTCGCGCCACTGCGGATCACGACCACCCCCGACCTCGGCGCGCATCTGCTGTCCGACGTGGTGTCGCGGTACGTGCAGCTCCACCCCGGGGCGTCGGTCGAGCTGCGCCTCGGCTCGGCGCTGGTCGATCTGGTGGCGGAGGGGGTCGATCTGGCGCTGCGGGTGTACCGCGACGGGCTGCCCGAGACCTCGGCGTTGACCGCGCAGAAGGTCGGCACGCTGACGCTGGGCCTGTTCGCGTCGCCGGGGTACCTCGCGCGGGCGGGGGAGCCCGCTCAGCTCGGCGACCTCGCCCACCACGTCACCCTCGGGATGGCGGTCTCACCCGAAGTGCCCCCGCCGCGGGTCCGCACCGACGACACCCCGTTCGCCCACCGCGCGTGCCTCGCGGGGGCCGGCGTCGCGGTGTTGCCGACGTTCCTCGCCGACCCCGACCTGGTCGGCGGCGCGCTGGTGCGGGTGCTCCCGTCGTTCACCCAGTGGACCGGCACGGTGTGGCTGGTGTCGCCGCACGTGCGCCAGGTCCCGCCCCACGTCGCGTCGTTCCGGGCGTTGTTGCTCGAGTCGCTGCGCCGTCGCGGGTGGCTCGCGTGAGGCGCCCGCGCACCGTCGGGTAGTCGCTCAGGGGCACGCGGTGGCGACGAGGTCGTTGTCTTCGTCGCACTCGGCGAGCCAGCCGAGGTCCGCCCCGTCTCGATCGACCTCGACCCACGGTTCGGCCCCGCCCAGGTCGGCCGACGCCACCTCCACCGTGATCCCGTCACTCGTCCACCCCGACGCGATCGGCGTGGGCACCACCGCCGACGCCACGATCGGTCCGCCCTCCCCTGCGCGCACCACCACGCCGATCCCAGCGGCGATCTCCTCGGTGCCGAGGTTGCCGACCCGGACCAGCAGGTACAGCCGGTCGGGGCACTCGTCGAGGCACACGTCGACGACCTCGGCCAGCGCGTCGTTCCACGTCGACGGAGGCAACCCGGCGTCGCCCGAGCGGAAGTTGTTGTAGTCCATCCAATTCTGCGCCGGGACCGGCGGGATCCCGAGGTCGTCGCTCACGTTGGTGATGGAGTACGCGTGCTGGTTCCACACCTGGCGCCCCGCGGGCCAGCTGTTCGAAGCGTCGCCGAACACCGTGAGGCCCGACGGCCCCCACCCGTGCAACATCGCGATCTCGACGTGCCCGTCGTTGTCCACGTCGGCGACCATCGGGGTCTCGAACCCGGTGGCGGAGGCGTGATCGGGAGACTCCAGCTTCACCGAGCCGTCGAGCCCGTTGAACACGCGGACCCACTCCTCGTCGGCGTACACGACCTCCGGGTACCCGTCCATCTCGAAGTCGAACAGGATCGGGCCGGCGGCGCCCGACGCGTCCTGCACGGGCTTGCTCCACAACAGGCTGCCGTCCCACCGGTACGCCCGCATCTCGTTCGACCCGACCACCACGAACTCGGGCGCTCCGTCGCCGTCGAGGTCGTCCACCGCGGGCGGGCCGAGGTAGTTGCCCGGGAACGAGCCCGACCAGCCGGTCGGGGTGAGGTCCGACTCGAGGGTCCGAACGGTGCTGCCGGAGACCATCACCACCTCGGGCGCGCCGTCGAGGTCGAAGTCGGCGATCGCCGGGCATCCATCGGGCAGGGTGTTCGAGTACTTCAGCGAGCCGTCGCGGTTGTACGCGGCGTTGCCGGTGACGACCTCTTGGAGCCCGTCACCGTCGAGGTCTGCGGCCACCGAGATCGACCCCTCGACCCAGCTGCCGCTCTGGTTCGGGATGGCGCCGGCGCCGAGTGAGCCCACGCCGACCACGTTCCCGAGCCAATCGAGGATCGTCCGGCCGGCGATGAGCTCGGCCAGACCGTCGCCGTCGAGATCGGCGATCGAAGGGTACAGGAAGAAGTCCACGTCCCAGTTCGACAGCGCGCGGCTCCAGATCAGGTTGCCGAGGTTGTCGAGCAGGACCAGGGTGTTCGGACCGTTCGCGGCGGCGATCTCGGGGACGCCGTCGCCGTCGACGTCGCCGATCGCGACACCGGACGCTCCGTCGGTCGCGAACGGCGACTGCCATTGGATCGCCCCGGTCGCGCCGTTCACGCTGACGAGGCCCGTGTAGTTGTTCGGCAGGAACAGGATGTCCGGCGTGTCCGCCGCGTCGATCACCCCGTTGCCGTCGTCGTCGGACAGCTGCCCGACCACCGGCGGCCCGTATGCGTTGTACCCGGCGAGCTCCCACTCGGTCACCGGCACGAAGGTCCCGGTCTGGGGTGGCACGTCACACGCCAGGTTCAGCGGGACCGCCTCGGCCGCGGCCCCCATCGGGCCACACTCGGGGGCGGGCTCGGTCGGCACGGTCGCGGTGTCGACGGTGTCGATCGGGGGGGTGGTGTCGGTCGGAGGCGGAG
>JBEBJC010001467.1:0-1669 GCA_040080105.1 Myxococcota bacterium | reverse complement strand
CCCGGTGACCGGTCGGCTGGCGGGGGGGACGGGCTCCGCGCCCGCGCCGAGCGCCGCCATCCGCCCTTCGGGGAGCAGCTCCACCAACAGCTCTCGCGCCGGATCTCCGTCCATCTCCAGGACGCCGCGCGCCGCCATCCCGCCGAGGGTCAACGGGGGCCGGACCGGGTCGCCGTCGGCCCAGATCACCGTGGTGCCCTCGGTGACCCACACCACGTCGTCGACGCCGTTGCCGTCGAGGTCCGCGACGAACAGCGGGCCCGAGTGCGGAGACAGCGGACGGGACGCCGGCAACATCCGGTCGACCCGCCACTCGGGCGGACCTGCCGCGGTCGCGGGGTCGAGCACCATCCGGTACGCCCCGGGGCTGACCCCGGACGGCTCCTGCGCCGGGAACACCACCCGGCTCGGGAACCCGCTCGTCTTGAGCGCCCACACCGCCCCGTCGACCGGCACGAGCGCGCTGATGTGGCCGAGCTTCTCGCGGGCCACGGTCTCCATCCCGCGCGCGCCCGAGCGGAACACCCGCAGGTCGTACGCGCTCCACGGTCCGAGCGCGGCCACGAGCTCGGTCTTGCCGTCACCGTCCACGTCGGCGATCGCGAGCGCGTCCACGTCCGACTCGGCCGCGTCCACCGATGGGAGCCGCGACTCGACGTGCCACCCGCGGCGCGGCGCGAGCGTGACCAGCCGCCGCCCGTACGGCCCCACGCCGATCCACACCTCCCAGTCGCCGTCGCGGTCCACGTCGCCTGCGACCGCGGACATCAGCTGCTCCTCGGGCCACACGAACACGGGCGGGTCGAGCGGACCGGCGCGATCGGGCCGCGCCTCGTACAGCGCGGCCGCGCCGCCGAGGTGGCGGGTCAGCACCAGCGGCGGATCGCCTGCGATCGGGAACACCTCGCGTGGATCGAGCGGCGGGCGCGGCAGGGTCCACTCCCAGCTGGAGCCACCTTCCCACCGGGTGATCCGTCCGTCAGCGGTGGCCCCCCACACGTCGTCGATCCCGTCGCGGTCGACATCGGCGTTCCGGACCCACCCCGACACCGACGGCATCGGGGTGGAGGTCGACAAGGTGCCCACCAGGGCAGCCCCCGGCAGCGCCGCGTCGCGCAACACCGACGCGGCCAACGACAGGTCGCGCCCTCCGAGCGCCGCTTGTGCCTTCCACCACGCCACCCGCGGGTCGGCCGACACGGCAGGGTTCCGCGCGGTCATCAGGTCCACCACCTGCCGCAGCGGCTCCCAGTCCTCGGCGGCGGCGAACGACGAGCCGAGGCCGCGCAGAGCCTGGTCCTGCGCGAGCGGCTCGAGCGCCGCCGCGTACGACGCGGCCCATGCGTCCGCCGCCTCCGACTGGCGGTCGAGGTCCTCCAGCAGCTTGCCGCACCGCGCCCACGCCTCCGCCACCGCCGGCGTGCCGGTCCACGCCGCCTCCTGGGCGTAGCCGCGGAGCAACGCCACCGCGTGGTCCGGATCGTCGATCCGGGCGCGCTCGGCCTGGTCGGCGAGCTCGAGCAAGCGCAGCCCCGCTGCGGCGGCGCGCTCGGCCTCCGCCTCGGACGACAACCAGCGGGCGCCGAACACCGCCAGCGCGAGCACGACCGAGATCGCGAACAGCCCGCTGACGACGCCGGACAGCGCCGCCGAGTGCGCGCGCCCCCAC
>JBEBJC010001466.1:0-1670 GCA_040080105.1 Myxococcota bacterium | reverse complement strand
GTCCACGCCCGGTCGAGCTCGGGCTGCTCGTCCGCCGCGACCCGGCCGATCGCCGGCCCCGCCCCCGCGAGCGCGGCGACGATCCGGTCGCGCACCGCGGCGTCGACCTCCGACACGAGCTCCCCCATCAGCGCGTCGCGGCGCTCCTGCCACCCGGGCACCACCTTGTTCCGGTGCCGCGCGACGATCGCCCCCGCGACCTGGCCGACCTCCTTCGGCAGCGACTCGAGATCGGCGCGGACCGCATCCCACGCGGCGTTCCCGGCGGCCTCCCACCGCCGGACCTGACGCTCGAGCCCGCGGTCGGTCGCGTCGATCAACGCGTGCAGCGGGGCGCGCGGGTCGGCGAGGACCACGTCCGGCCCGTCCGTCGCGAGCAGCGACGAGCACAGGGCCGCGAGCTGCGCCGCCCGCCGCGCGAGCGCCACGCCGTCCGACTTGGTCAGGAACTGCTCGAGCGCGGCCTCGAACTCCGGCAGGCCGCTCGTGCGGACCCGGTCGGCGTCGCCCTCGATCCGCCCGTCCAACGCGTCCTGCCCCGACAGCCCCCACACCGCGGGCGACTCGACCCCTGCCGCGGCGACGCGGGCGCGCACCGACGCGAGCACCCGTTCCCGGTCGGGCTCCCGCCGGATCCGGTCGATCGCGGTGACCACGAACAGCAGGTTGTCGATCCCCCGCTCGCGCAGCCGCCGGACCAGCGCCGCCTCCCCGTCGGAGAACGGGGCGTCGGCCATGGTCACCACGATCGCGGCGTCGATCGACGGCAACACGCCCACGGTCACGTCGGTCATCGCGGGCTCGTCGGCCAACCCCGGCGTGTCGACGAGGTCCACGTCGTTGCGGCACAGCGCGAGCGGGTGGGTGATCACCGCCTCGCGCACGGTGGCGGCTCGCGCCGCCGACTCGGGCGTGAGCTTGGTCACGTGGTCGGCGAGCGACGCGATCGGGACGACCTCGGGCGGTCGCCCGTCGTGGAACCACAACGTGGCGCCGGGCGCGAGGCCGAACGTGACGCGGTTCAGCGCGGCCGACGCGGGCAACACGTCGGCGGGGAGCACCGCCGCGCCGAGCAGCGCATTGACCAGCGTGCTCTTCCCGCGCTTGAACTCGCCGACCACCGCGAGGGTGAACCGCCGCGCCTCGATCCGACGCCGCAGCTCGTCGGCCTCGGCGGCGAGCTCCGGACGCCCGCGCCGGCGGGCGATGTCGGCGGCGGCCACCAGGTCTCCGGCCATCCGGAACGTGAGCTCTCGGTACGACTGCAGCGGGGTCACGCGCGGGCCTCCGTACTCGGCGGCTTCGGCTCCGCGGCCTCCACTCCGAACGATCCGCCGAAGGCCTCCAGCCACTGTTCGATCCGGTGGACGAGCCGACCGAGCCGGGCGCGGGCCGCGGCCCCGAGCGCCTCGTACCGGTCGACCGCCGGCGCGGGTGACCCGGTCAGCGCAGCGGCCTCCGCCCGGGCCACCCCCAGCAGCCCGGTGAGCTCGGGCACCCCCTTCCACCCGGGAGCCGCCTCCGAGGCGAGCCCCACCGCGAGCGAGCGGTCGACCGGGGTGTCGGTGAGCCAGTCGAGCGCGACCGCCAACGGGCGCAGCCGCTCGACCTCGGCGGCCACCGCCGCGTCGATCCCCTGGCAGGCCCGGGTGCTGTCTCTTATACACATC
>JBEBJC010000333.1:0-8172 GCA_040080105.1 Myxococcota bacterium | reverse complement strand
GTTCGCGGTCGGCGCTGCCGACAAGGTGACGTTCACGGTCGCGCCGCCGGCCTCCGGCACGTTCACCTGGGTCTGCGACAGCACCACCCGCGGGACGTCGTCGTCGGTGACGTTGGCGGTGACCGAGCGTGACGACGCACCTGCGGCGAACGTGATCGTCGCGGTGTCGTTGCTCACGTCGGGGTCGTCCACCGCGGTGACGGTCCCGTCGCCGGCGAACGGGAGGACCTCGCGCGCGGAGAGGGCGAGCAGGACCGTGCCGCGGCACGGCCAACCGTCGACGTCCGACCCCTTGAACCGGGCGGACACGAACGCGTCGACGTCACCACCCGGCACCGTACGCGGGGTGAACCGGGGGCCGTGTGGGATGTGCGGGTGGATCCGGTCGACGCGGTACAGGCGCCAGTCGTCGCGGACGAGGTCCCACCCCACGAGGTACCACCGCCCGCGAGAGGTGACCAAGTGGTGCGGCTCCACCCGGCGCCGCTGGCGAGACTCGTGGCCGGCGGACGCGCCCACGGCCACATAGTCGAAGTGGAGGGTCTCCCGGTCGCGGATGGTGTTCGCGAGCGTGACCAGGACGTCGATGGACAGGTCCACGGGTGGCAGACGGCCGACGACGGTGACGTCGAACGCGTCCAGGCGACGCCGGAGCCGCGACGGCAGAACCTGGCGGATCGTGCCGAGCGCGCGGTTCGCGGCCTGTTCGATCCACGAGCCGTCCGCGGGGGCGGCGCGTAGCGCGATCGCCACCGCGAGCGTCTGCTCGTCGTCGAACAGGAGCGGGGGCAGCTCGTTCCCGGCGGCGAGGTGGTAGCCGCCGTCGGGGCCCATGACAGCCTCGATGGTGTAGCCCATCTCCCGCAGGCGCTCGATGTCTCGGCGCACGGTGCGAGCGCTGACGTTCAGGCGGGCGGCCAGCAGCGACCCCGGCCAGTCGCGACGGGACTGCAGCAGGGACAGCAGGGTGAGCAGACGCGTCGTCGTCGTCATGTTCTCACCTAACCGGGGTCTAGGACAGAAACGGACCTACATGGGTGTGAGAGTGGAGGGGTCGAGCCCACCTGGCCGACCCGACTTCACCACCCGAGGAACACCCATGCTCGTCGCACTCACCGACCTCAACTGGTTCGCCGTCATCGCCGCGACCAGCTTCTTCGCCGTGCTCGGCGGCGTCTACTTCACCGTCATCGTCGCGGGGCCCTACAAGGTCGCGCTCGGCAACGAGAACCGTGACCTGCCCAAGCCCGGCGCCCTGTTCATCGCGGGACCGATGCTGGCGAGCCTGCTGGTGGTGGTGACCACGGCGACGCTGCTGCGGGCGCTCGAGATCGTCTCGCTCGGCGAGGGCATCGGGTTCGGGCTCGTCATCTCGATCGGCTACCTGGTCGCCCAGACGATGACGATCTCCTTCAACCCGAACTTCCCCCGGCCGCTGCTGTACACGCTGATCAACGCCCCGTACTTCATCGTGTGCACGGTCGTGGCGAGCGCCATCCTGACCGTCTGGCGGTGATGCCGCCGCGCTACGCGGCCGCCAGCACCACCGCGCCGTGGCCGGTCGCCGCCTCGAGGTAGCCGTGCGCCTCCGCCGCCCGGGCCAGCGGGAACACCCGGTCGATCACGGCCCGGAACACCCCCTGCTCCGCCAGGGCCCGCACCTCGTCCAGCCGCGCCGCCGTCGGGACCGCGACCCCGAGGAGCACCCGTTGCCCGCCCGCGACCGCACCCCGCGTCGCGGTCCACGCCAGCTGCGCCAGCACCCCGAGGTCCATCCCGAGCGGCAGGTACCGGCCGTCCGCCGTCAGCGCCGATCGACACACCGAGAACCGGGTCGCGTTGGGCGCGTCGAAGATCACGTCGTACGGACCGGCCGCCCGGAAGTCCTCTGCCCCCCGGTCCACCACCCGGAGCCGATCCGAGCCCGCGCCGAGCGCGCGGACCCGGTCGAGGTGGCGGGCGCCGCACACCGCCGTCACCGTCGCGCCGAGGTGGAGCGCCAGCTGCACCGCGAGGTACCCGACCCCGCCGGACGCGCCGAGGACGCAGACCCGCGACCCCGACCCGACCTGCCCGAGGTCCCGCAGGTACACCAGCGCGGTCACCGCCCCGTACGGCAGCGCACACGCCTCCTTGTAGCTCGTCCCGGCGGGCATCCGCGCCATCGGCCCGCCCTGCGGCACCACCAGCCGCTCGGCGTACGCCCCGTGCATCACGCTGCCGAACACGTCGTCGCCGACCGCGTACCGGGTCACCGCCGCCCCGACCTCGACCACCCGCCCGGCGAAGATCGTCCCCGGGACCGGGTTCCGCGGGCCGGTCAGCCCGAGCGCAAGCCGCCCCGGCAGCCAGGTCACCGACGGGAAGTCGCCCGCCCGCAGCCGGCGGTCCCCCTGGGTGGCCATCGCCGCCTCGACCGCGACCAGCACGTCCTCGGGCCCGACCCGCGGCGCCGGCACCACCCCGACCGCGAGCACCTCCGCCGACCCGTACCGACGCTGAACAATGGCGTTCATCCGACCCTCCGTGTTTCTCCTCCCGTATGCATGCAGAACCGTCGGAGACAGACCAGTGCACTGCAGCCGTGGTATGCATCGGCGCATGGATTGGCGGACCTTCGACTGGAACCACGCCCGGGCGTTCCTCGCCACCGCCGACCGCGGCTCGTTCTCCGCTGCGGCGGACGCGCTCGGGGTGGCCCAACCGACCGTCGGGCGGCAGGTCGCGGCGCTCGAGCAGGAGCTCGGCGTCACCCTGTTCGAGCGGGTCGGGCGCGGGCTCGAGCTCACCCCAGCCGGCCTCGAGCTCGCCGAGCACGTCCGGGTGATGGGCGAGGCCGCCTCCCGGGTCGCGCACGCGTCCGCGGGCGAGTCGACGTCGCTCGACGGGATCGTGTGCGTCACCGCGAGCGAGGTGGTCGCCGCGCACCTGCTCCCGCCGATCCTCGCCGGGATCCGCGCCGACCACCCGGGGATCGAGCTCGAGCTCGTCGTGTCGAACGAGGCCCGCGATCTGCAGCGCCGCGAGGCCGACATCGCGGTGCGGAACTTCCGCCCGCGCGACCCCGAGCTCGTCGCGCGCAAGGTCCGTGACGGGGTCGGCCACCTGTACGCCGCCCCGGCGTACCTCGATCGGCTCGGGCCGATCGCGGGCCCGCAGGACCTGTCCCGGGCGGTGTTCTTCGCGTTCGACCGCACCCCGATGATGGTCGAGGGGTTCGCCCGGATCGGCCTGACGTTGACCACGCGGAACTTCCCGATCGTCACCGCGAACCACCTGGTCCAGTGGGAGCTCGCGAAGCACGGGCTCGGGATCTGCGTGATGATGGAGGAGGTGGGCGACGCCGAGCCCGCGGTCCGCCGGGTGCTCGACGGGTTGCCGCCGTTCCCGGTGCCGATCTGGCTCACCAGCCACCGCGGCCTGCGGACGAGCCGCCGGATGCGGGTGGTGTTCGATCGGCTGGCGGAGGGGCTGGGCGGTGGCGCGGAGCCCGACGAACCACGATGAGGGGCCACGGCGAGGTTCACATTGTACGATCGGACGGCACTTCCCAGATGAACAACTGGAGGCTCCGTGATCCCGCTCGTCGTCGTCGCAGCCACGGCCGGAGAGCCCGTCGAAGAGGTGATCGTGTGGGCGGACCCGTTCGCGCGGTGGCGCCAGCGGTGGACCGTCGCTACCGAGGTCCACTTCGCCGAGCCGCCGGAGCTGATCGGCTGGCACAACACCAGCCTGGAGCTGCTTCGGATGCAGCTCCGGATGGTGATCGCGTGCGACGACACCGGGGCCCTGCTGCCGAACCTGCACGAAGTGGTCTGTGAGATCGAGGACCTGTCGATCGTCGCGATGCCGCGTGTCCCGCGGGCCTCCGACCTCGAGGTGGTGCGCCAGATCGACGCGACGCTGACCGGGGCGCAGGTGCAGCTGCAGGTGTCGGCCGACGGGAAGGTTCCGAACGTGGACCTCGAGGGGATCGCCGAGCCCGACCAGCGAGCGCGGGAGCGGGCCGAGCTCCGGCTGGTGGTGTCGCGCGCGATGTCGGCGTTCCACCTCGATCTCGAGACTCCGGTGCGCGACGGGATGGTGTGGCAAGAATACGGCTCGCGCCTGTTCGAAATGCCGTCGCTCCTGGCCACCCGCGGCGGGTCGGTGGTGACGCACTACCTGGACGCTGTCGGACCGGGCATGTTCGTGGTGCAGTCGATCGGCGAGGCCGACGTGATGCCGGGCACCCCGGTGGAGTTTTCGACGGTGTCGAGTTCGAACTCCGTGAGCGACATGCCCCGCTGGTACTCCACACCGTCCCGCCACTATCGATCCGTGCTCACCGGGGTGGCGTCCATCGACCGAGCCACCGGCGTGATGACCGAGCGCGTGTGGGCCGTGACCGCACCGCCGACGGGGCCTGCCAGGAACCTCCAGTACTCGACCGGACGGCTGCGGATGCTCGGCGCGGACGAGCGGGTGGACGTTGGCCCCACCGTGGTCACCACGTCGGCCGATGGCCGGTTCCCCTCGCGCCCCGCTTGGGTGCCGCTCGAGCCTTGAGCGGGCCTGGACCAGGCCGGTGCGGCGACCGGGCCGGAGCGCGAGGAGCTCACGGGCAGGGTGCGGGGCCGGCGAAGTCGTACGGGAACCCGTAGGTGGCCACCACCGCGCGGAGGTCGTCGCAACCATCGCCGCCCGAGGCCACCAGCCACGCGTCGAGGAAGTCCACCAGGTCGACCCCGGTCGCGCCGCGATCGGTCGCGAGGTCGCGCAAGCCCGCGGTCGCGACCAGCAGGACCGAGTCCGCCGCGCCCACGTCGCCGCTGGGGTCGTCGTCGGCGTCGGGCGCGTCGCCCAGATCCCACAGCAGCTCCGACACGAGGTCCGAGCTCAGGTCCTGCGACATCGACCCCAGCGGGTCGGGAGCCAGGGTCGTGGCCTGCTCCAGGTCGAGGGACAGCCCGCCGTAGCCGTTGGTGTCGATGTACCAGGGGTCGGCCCGGACGTACGACGAGAACCAGGTCGCGAACCCCTCCGACCAGGCGCTGGTGGGATCGATCGGGCTCGGCCCGTGGGTCGAGATCACGGAGTCCGACAGCCCGTAGGTGTTCAGCGCGTAGTGCCCGACCTCGTGCACGATCACCGCGTCGTCGTACCCGTCTTCGTCCCACAGGTCACTGAGCAGGAACACGCCCCCGCTCCAGAAGAAGGTCCCTTCGGTCCCGCCCCGCGTCCACGCCGCGAACAACGGCTCGGGCTCGAGCAGGCCCAGCACGGCGCGGGTGACCTCGATCGACGTCGACAGCTGGTCGTACACGTTGGCCGCCGGTCCCGAGCCCGAGACGTCGGTCAGCACGTAGTCCTCGATCCGATCGGCCGACGGGGTGAAGCTCGCGGTCGCCGCCGAGTGCAGCGTGCCGTCGGGCCGGATCACCCGCACCGGCTGTTCGGGGGTGTCACTCGCGGTGGCGAACACGACGTAGACGGGGTCGGCGCGGTCGAACCGCAGCGCGTATCCGCCGTCGTCGTCGGTGGCCCCGACGGCGAGGACCGCCCCGTCGGCGACGGCGACGATGGCGACCGCGAACCCGCGCGCAGGGACCTCGACCAGGTCGCCGAGCCCGTCGAGGCCGGGGACGCGGTCCTCGTACCGGAGCTGGCCGCGCACCGAGTGGGTGCCCGTGGCCCCGGGCGGCGCGCACACGTAGCCCGCGGCTCCTCCGTAGGCGCACACCTCGCCGGTCGCCGCGCAGTCGACGCCCGACGTGACCCCGTCCACGCAGCTCAGGCGCTCGCTGCCGTCGCAGGCGCCCTCTGGACCGAGGCCCGCACACGGAGGGTCCGGCAGGCAACTCGGTGAGGAGGTCTCGTCGTACACCGCGCAGGAGCGGCCGGGCGGGCAGGGCTCGAGCTGGACGCTGAACGCGCCGTCCGCGAACGTGCAGCGCTGGATCGCGCCGCCGATACATCGACCGGCGGCGCTGACAGGGGGATCCGCGAGCTCACACGGCGTGAGGCAGTTGTACCCCACCTGCTCCGACTCCCAGTCGCAGCTGGCGTAGGCGCTGGCGCAGTCCCGCACGATCAGCGCCTGGCTGCAGAACGCGAGGACATCGCCCGTGCAGACGCCGTAGAAGTCCACCGTCCCACACGGGTCACCCGTGGTGACACACGCGACCGGCGGCGGGTCGGCGAGGGGGTCGGCGGATGGATCCCGCACGCACCACCCCCCGCTCGCCGAGCAGTCGGTCCGGACCCATCGGCCCCCTTCACACACCTCCACCGCCGCAGGGCCGTCACACCGGGTCGCGCCCTCCCCGTCACACGGAGGTTCCGGCGGCTCCGCCTCCCCGGTGTCGGCGACGCTCGAGGTCGAGCTCTGGACCGGCGGAGGCGGGGGTTCGTCGGATCGACAGCCGACCCAGGTGAACAGAAGGGTCATGGTTCTCCGCGGGGTGGCCGCACGATACCTCGGACCTGGTAAGGGGTCCGGCAACCCCGTTGGACACTTCCGATCCCCGGGGGTAGGTCCGACGACTGGAGGCGTGATGTCCCGCTGGGTGTTGCTCGCTGTGGCGGGCTGTGCGCCGACGGTCGACCCCGTGGCCGACACCGTCACCTGGCACCAGGACATCGCGCCGCTGGTGGTCGAGCGGTGCTCGGGCTGCCACCGCGCGGGGGGCATCGGCGGGTTCTCGCTCGCCACCTGGGCCGAGGCCGCGCCGTACGCGGAGGTGATGTACGCCGCGCTGGTCGCCGGCACGATGCCCCCGTTCCTGGCCCAGGAGACCGACGAGTGTACGCCGCCGCTGCCGTGGGACCACGACCTGCGGCTCACCCCCGACGAGCTCGACCAGTTCGGCCGGTGGGTCGACGCGGGCACCCCCGAGGGAGACCCAGCCACCGCCGCGCCGATCGAGCCGCCGATCCCCGCGGTGCTCGACGGGGCGAACCTCGTGCTCGGTCTGCCGGCGCCGATCGTGATGGAGCCGAGCGCCCCCGACCTCCACAGCTGCCTGATCCTCGACCCGGAGCTCACCGCCGACACCTACGTGCTCGGCCGCCTGATCACCGCCGGGAACGACCGGATCTTGCATCACGTCGTGTCCCACCTGGCCCTCCCGGGGGTGAACCCCGACGGCTCTCCGCAGGACAAGGCCCAGCTCGAGGCGGCGCTGCGGGCGGACGTCGGGGCCGGGATCGGCGAGCGGTACGACTGCTTCGGCGGACCCACGTTCAGCGCCGTCGCGACCGAGATGCTCGACGCGTGGGCCCCCGGCGGGGTGCCGAACCTCGCCCCGCCCGGCAGCGGCCAGTACGTGCCGAAGGACGCGCTCGTGATCCTCGACCTGCACTACCACTCGTCGCTCGAGCCCGAGACCGACGCCGCGACCACGTTGTCGCTGTGGGTGACCGAGGAGCGGCCCGACAAGCTCAGCCAGATCGTGCTGCTCGGGAACTTCGACGGCCGGTACGACTCCGAGTTCGGCGTGGGCGACCTCGTGCGGCAGCCCGACGAAGACGCGGCGAAGTTCCTGATCCCCGCCGGCGCCGCCGGCCACGTGGAGGAGATGACCTGGGAGTGGAAGCTCGCCCCCGGGTTCGCCCTGTCGGTGTACGGCGCGGGGACCCACATGCACTACGTGGGGCGCGACGAGCGGGTCACGCTCGAGCACCCGACGCCGGTGGGCGACGAGCCGGCCGAGCAATGCCTGGTGCAGACGCCGGCGTGGGACTTCAACTGGCAGCGCGGCTACGCGTACGCGGGCGCGTACGAAGACCTGCCGAAGATGCGCGACGGCGACGTGATCCGGGTCCGCTGCACCTACGACAACACCACGAACAACCCGTTCCTGCGCGACGCGTTGCTCGCCCAGGGCCTCGACGCGCCGATCGACGTGGGGCTCGGCGAGAACACGCTCGACGAGATGTGCTTGGGCGCGGTGTCGATCGTGTACCCGAACTACGGGCGCTGATCACGGCGCGGCGCACCGCACCCCGAGGCCCGCGGCCTCGGTCCACGCCACGCACACCTTCCCGCCGCCGCGCGCCACGTCGATCGACCCACAACGCCCGGCGCACACCGCGGCCACCCCGAGGTCGCTCCACCCCCCACCCGACCACTGGCGGACCTCGAGCTCGCTGAAACCGTCGGCCGCGCGGGTCCACGCGACCACCCCGGGC
>JBEBJC010000332.1:0-8174 GCA_040080105.1 Myxococcota bacterium | reverse complement strand
CCCCACCAGCGCTGCGGCGCGCACCCCCGCCACCACCGGCCCTACCCCGAGCGCGCTCCCTTCGAGCGGTCCCAGTTCATCCAGTACTGCGGCGACGAACACGGGTCGCGACCTCATGGGCGAAGCCTCCTACCGTCGTATCCATCTTGGGGAGTGACGTCCGCGTTCCCGATCCTTGCCCAACCAGTACGTCCGGCCCGCGGTCCACGCGGTCAGTAACTTGCGCCTTCTGTTTCGGTGAACCCGAGATTTATCAGGCATGCCGGTACTCAATTGAGTTACGGTGCTAGCGGGTTCTCGGGCGCCGCGCGACTCGTCGACCGGGCATCGCGGTTGCACCCTGTGCCGGTGGGACCTATAGATGCGCCGACGCGCCGGAGCAATTGGATGTCGGTGGACCAGAAGGTCAGCAAAGAGCGGATCCTTCAGGGGGCGGAGGACATTCTCTGCTCGGGCAACTATGCCGATATGACCGTCGACGCCCTGGCCCGGTCGCTGCGGATGAGCAAGAGCACGCTTTACAAGTACTTCCCGTCGAAGGAAGACGTTGTAGTGGCACTGATTCGGGAAGCGTGTGAGCGAGCCGAGCGAGATCTGGCGCAGATCGTAGAGCAACCTAGCGCTGGCGGTCAGCTGACCGCGCTGGCCGAGGTGTTCGAGCGGTACGGCGAGCGGATGCCGCGCGCCTTGCTGATCGAGTCGGACAAGGTCCCTCCGGCGTCGGCCGCGAGGATCCGCCACACCCGGGAGGCATTCGCCGCCAGCGCCATCTTCGTGGTGAACGGCGGGCTGGCCTCCGGCGAGTTCGGAGCCGCCGACGCCCACACGGTCGCGGTCGCGTTCGTCGCCTCCGCCGAGGCGGTGCTGCTCGACGGCGCGCGCCGGGGGATCCGGGGGTACCCGGCCCGGGTGCGGCAGCTCCCGGACCTGTTCCTGCCCGCCCTGCGCGCCTCGCCGGGCGCCTACAGCGTGGCCAACACCTGATCGACGTGGCCGTCGACCTTCACCGGTGACCACACGTGGGTCACCCGGCCGTCCGGGTCGAACGACACGGTGGTGCGGATCACCCCGTGCACCGTCTTGCCGTACATCTTCTTCTCACCCCACACGCCCCAGGCTCCGAGCACGACCCGCTCGGGGTCGGCGAGCAGCTGGAGCGACAGCTCGTACTTCGCGTCGAACGCCGCCTGCCGCTTCACCGTGTCGGGCGAGATCCCGATCACCACGGCGCCGGCTCGCTCGAACTCGGCCCGCCGGTCCCGGAACGCGCACGCCTCCTTGGTGCAGCCCGGCGTGTCGGCCTTCGGGTAGAAGAACACCACCACCTTGCGCCCGCGCAGCGACGACCAGCTCACCGACGCGCCGTGTCGATCGGCCAGGGTGAATTCCGCAGGACGGAGTCCGAGGACCGACAAGTCGGCAGGAACGTCTCCGACAGCGATCACGTCGACCTCGCGACCGCGTTCTACAACGAGCGGCCGCGCACCGCCAGGTCGAGCTCCCCGTCGCGGAAGCCGATCTTCCCGAGCACGCAGGTGAGCACCGGCCAGCCGCACAACGACCGGCCGTCCCACGGAGACCACCCGGGCGCGAAACACGGCACGGTGCTCCCGATGGTGCGCTCGGACCTGGGATCGAGCAGCACGAGGTCGCCGTCGCACCCCATCTCGAGCCGCCCTTTGCGGGCCAGCTTCAGCAGGCGCGCCGGCGCGGCCGCGGTCACCTGCGCGACCGTGTGCCAGTCGCACCGCCCCTCGGCGACCGCCTGGGCGAGCAGCGGGAGCGTCCACTGCACCGACGGCATCCCGGTGGCGGTGCTCGGGTACGCCCGATCCTTCCACTCGCACCGGACGGGCTCGTGGTGGGACGCCACCACCTCGATCAGCCCCTCGCGGACGCCCTGCAGCAACGCCTCGCGGTGGCGCGCGGCGCGCACCGGCGGGCTCGCGACCGCGCGGGTGCCGAGCCGCCGGTAGTCGCCGTCGTCGAGGAACAGGTGCACCGGCCGCACCGCCGCCATCACGCAGCTCGGCCGACTCCGCAGCGCGTCCAGCTCCTCGGCCGCGCTGACCGACGCGATCAACATCGGCCGCCCGTGCCGCTGGCCCAGCTCGACCGCGCGCCGGG
The DNA here is from genome assembly GCA_040080105.1 of Myxococcota bacterium. Classification (GTDB taxonomy): domain Bacteria; phylum Myxococcota_A; class UBA796; order UBA796; genus JACKER01. The sequence goes on along the minus strand of JBEBJC010000332.1, from coordinate 6,047 downwards.
TCGCCGCGAGCGCGCTGTCCACGTCGTGGATTCGACTGTGGTCGGCGGGGTCGGTGCTGTCCCGGTACAGGTGCGCCCGGCTCGACAGCCGCTCGGGGTCTTCGTTGTCGACCACCAACAGGCGATCGGCGGCCGAGAACAACTCGTGCACGGACTCGTGGTGCAGCAGGTCACCGCCGACCCAGATCCCTCGCGCCCGCTCGGACGGCGGCGGTCCACCGGACACGGCGCGCACGTACAGGCCGTAGTGGACCCGCGACAGCTCCGCCGCCCGGGCGAGCTCGGTGCGCAGCTCCTCCTCCGACGACGCCGGACCGACCGCGCACACCGCGGTGACGCCCCCGGCGAGCGCCGCGGCGGAGATGCCGGACAAGTCCTCGATCGTCTCGATCCGGGTGACCAGGTCGATCCCACCGGGCAACAGCACCCGGTCGCGGCCGTCGATCTCGACGCCCACCGATCGGTCGACCCGCGAGGCGATCTCGGTGATCACCCCATCCTCGACCACCAGATCCCCGGTTACTACGCGATCCGGAAGCACCAGACGGGCTTGGCGGACGGTGAGCGAGCCGCTCATGCTTCGCCTGCTAACCTCCGGAGCGCGAATGGCCGACCCCGAACCGCTCGACCGTGACCTGGATTGGCTCCTGCTGGGTCGGTACGGGTTGCTGGTCGCGCTGTGTGCCCTGATCCCGGTGCCGATCCTCGACGGTTGGGTGGAGAACCACCTCCGCCGGCGGCTCGCGCGCAAGATCGCGCAGCGGCACGGGCGCACGCTCGAGCCGGAGGCGCTGGCGCTGCTCGCCGACGCACCGTCGGGCGGGTGCCTGGGGATGGTGAAGTCGGTGGTCCTGTGGCCGGTGAAGAAGCTGTTGAAGACGTTCTCGGTGGTGTTCCAGGTGAAGGGGATCACCGACACGTTCTCGGAGGTGGTCCACCGCGGCCTGATGCTCGAGGACGCGTTCGAAGCCGGACTGTTGCCGGGCGACAACGACCGGGTGCGCTGGGCGATGGATCGTGCGCTGTCCCACGTCGACACCCGGCCGATCGAGCGGGCGCTGTTGGGCACGCTCCGCGACGCGCGCCACGACCTGAACCGCACGATCTGGGAGGCGGTGCGGGTGCTGCGGCTGCGCCGGGTCGACGCGCTCGCCGACGCCGTCGAAGGCGATCAGCTCGGCGCCACGAACCAGGTCAGCCGCGCGATGGTCGCGGCGCTGCGCACCCGCGGCCTCGTGCCCGAGCTGTTCGCGTGGTTCCGCGCGGAGCTGGGCCAGCAGGTGCTCGAGCCGCGCCTCGCCGGGCCGATCGTGCCCGAGCTGGTCGATCGTCCGCCGCCGACCCCGGACCCGGCGCTCCCGATGGCGGTGGAGGACGCGGTGGAGCTCCCGGTGGAGCCGAGGACCGGTTGACGAACGCCGCCTGCGGGGTCACGACGGAGACACGGAGGCGACATGAGGGTGTGGGTGGTGGCGGCGCTGGCGGCGTGCAACGGGGACAAGACCGGGACCGAGTCGGGGGCGACCGGCGACACGTCGACCACGATCGACACCCAGACGGTGTCGACGCCCGACCAGCGGATCGCGGCGATCGTGGGGCTCGTCGGCGACACCGCCGCGGGCACCGACACCTACGGTAGCCAGTGCATCGGGTGCCACGGCTACGACGGGAGCGGGATCGCCTCGGACGCCGCCGACCTGAACGCGGCCCTGCCGAAGCTGACCGACGAGCAGGTGGCCACCACGATCCTGCTCGGCCAAGGGAACATGGACGCGTACGACTTCCTGTCGAACCAGCAGATCGCCGACGTGATCGCGTACATCCGGTCGGCGTTCGGCGGGGCGACCACGCCCTGAGCGTCGGGCGGAAGCCCGCCTTCACTCACTGCGCCCCGGGCCCGTGTTCCGGGGGCAGTCGAAGGGTGATCCGTCGGGGCGGAGGGTGATCCGTCGTGGCTCTCAGTCGTCCGAGCGGCGGCCGAGCAGCCCCGACCGCAGCAGGAAGTACAGCAGCGTCATCACCGACGACACCGCGGCGGCGAGGTAGGTCAACGCCGCCGCGCGCAGCACCGACCGGGCGCCCGCGAGCTCGTGCCCGGTGGCGATCCCGCCGGCCTCGATCGCCGCGAGCGCCCGGCGGCTGGCGTCGAGCTCGACCGGCAGCGTCACCAGCTGGAACACCACCAGCAGCGAGAACAGGCCGATCCCCAACCACATCACCGGCGCTCCCAGGGCCGAGTGGGCGGCCGACAGGCCGAACCCGACGATCAGGGTCGGCATCGCGAGCACGTTGGTGACCGACAGCGCCGGCACCAGCGCCGACCGGAGCTGCAGCGGCAGGTAGCCCTGGGCGTGCTGGATCGCGTGGCCCACCTCGTGCGCCGCCACCCCGGCCGCCGCCACGGTCCGCCCGAGGTACACGTCGCGCGACAGCCGCAACGCCCGCGCCCGCGGGTCGTAGTGGTCGGCGAGGAACCCGTCGGTGGCCTCGATCCGTACGTCCCGGATCCCGTGCACCCGCAGGATCGCCGCCGCCACGTCCGCGCCCGACAGGCCCCGCGCGGTCGGCACCTCGGCGTATCGGGCGAACGTCGACCGGACGCGCCCCTGCGCCCACAACGCGAGCAGGGCGCCCGGGAGGGTCAACACGAGGTACAGGGGGTCGAAACCGAAGCCGAACACGGTGCGCTCCGTCTCCGCGGGGGAAGGGCCCGGCAGGTCGCGACCCTCGGGTTCGCGACCCCCCGAACCGCCCGCGGCTTCCCACAAGGATCGCACCGCGACGACCTTCGGCAAGGGGGATCGGTTGGACGACCTGCAACGCTCCGCGCGCGACCTGTTCGGAATCGACGGGCTGCGGCCCCAACAGCTCGACGCGATCCGGGCGTTCCTGGCGGATCGCGACGTGGTGGTGCTGCTCCCCACCGGGTTCGGGAAGTCGGTGTGTTACCAGCTGCCGGGCGTGCTCGACCCGACCGGCCCGACCCTGGTCGTGTCCCCGCTGGTCGCGCTGATGGAGGACCAGGTCTCGCGGCTGCGCGCGAACGGCCTCGCGTGCGCCGCGCTGCACCGGGCGACGCCGGCGCGGGAGCGCGACCGGGTGCTGTCGGGCGACACCCCGGTGCACTTGCTGTATGCGAGCCCCGAGCGGGTGGCTCAGCCCGCGTTCCGCCGGAAGCTGCGCGCGCTCGGGGTGACCCGGGTGGCCGTCGACGAAGCCCACTGCGTCAGCGAGTGGGGGCACGACTTCCGGCCCGAGTACCTGCAGCTCGGCGTGCTGCGGGCGGAGCTCGGCCGACCGACCATGGCGCTGACCGCGACCGCCACCCCGCGGGTCGCGGCGGAGATCGAGCGCAGCCTCGGCCTCGTCGATCCGCTGAGGGTGCAGGTCCCGTTCCGTCGGCCGAACCTCGCGCTGGAGGTCGAGCACCACCGCGGCGACAAGGCGAGGCTGGAGCGGCTGATCGCGATGCTGATCGAGCGCGGCCTCGGCCGGTCTCCGGACCGCGGCCGGGTGGTGGTGTACGTCGCCACCCGCGCGCGGACCCGCGCCACCGCTGAGGCCCTGACCAGCGCCGGGATGTCGGTGGCGTACTACCACGCCGGTCGGACCGACGCGGCCCGCACCCGGGCCCAGGAGCGGTTCGGCGACGGCGCCGCCGCAGTGATGGTCGCCACCACGGCGTTCGGCATGGGGATCGACCAGCCGGACGTGCGCCTGGTGGTGCACGCCCAGGCTCCGGGCTCGCTCGAGGCGTACGCCCAACAGGCAGGCCGGGCCGGCCGGGACGGCGCCCCGGCGACGTGTGTGCTGCTGTACGCCCCGGGCGACGCGGTCACCGCGGCCCGGCTGCGCGGCAAGGCCCCGTTCCCGGGGGCGGTCGAAGGGTGGCGCGCCCTGCAGGACTACGCGTTCGGCACCCGTTGCCGCGAGGTGACGATCGCGCTGCACTTCGGCGGTGAGGTCGAGGCGTGTGGCCGGTGCGACGTGTGCCGGCGGGGGACCGAGGTGGCGGCAGTGGTCGACGCCGTGCGCACCGAGCGACGGGCCGCCGTGCAGGCCAAGGCCCGCCGCGACGCCGCCGACCGAGCGGTGGTGCTCGACGACGCGCAGCGCGCGATCGTGCTGTCGTTCGTCGACGGCCTGCGCAAGCCGGTCGGCAAGCGCCTGGTCGCCTCGGGGCTCCGGGGCGGGCGGTCGAAGCGGGCGGTCAAGCTCGGGCTGCCGGCCAACCCGGCGTTCGGACAGCTGCGCGGCGTCCCGGAGCTGGCGATCCTCGCCGCGCTCGACGACCTCCTCGCCGACGGCACCCTGGTGGCGAAGGGCAAGAAGTACCCCACGGTGTGGATGCCCGCGAAGCGGGTGCGCGCCGCCCCCGGCACCGGGGCGAAGCGCCCGCGGGAGGTGGGCCTGCGCGGGGCGCTGCGCGAGCTGCGGAAGCGCGAGTCTCGGCGGCGCCGGTGGAAGCCGTACCAGGTGTTCCCCGACGCCACGTTGGACGCGATCGTGAAGGACCGACCCGCCGACCTCGCCTCACTGGGGGCGATCTTCGGGCTCGGCCCCGCGCGGATCGAGAAGTTCGGCGCCTCGATCCTGACCCTGGTGCGCGAACACCCGGAGTGACGGCCCGAGATCGTTCGGTCCGGCACCACTCGCGGGTCCGACGGTGCGAACCGCGCCTCCGGAGGCTATTCGTTGCGGATGGAGTCTGCGTCGCTCGAGCCGGGGACCGTGATCGACCGCTACGTCGTCGAGCGACCGATCGGGTCCGGTGGCATGGCCAACGTGTACCTCGTCCGGCACGCGGTGCTCGGGTCGACCCACGCGCTGAAGGTGCTCACCCTGTCGTCGCCCGGGATCCGCGAGCGGATGCGGCAGGAGGGGCGGGTGCAGGCGGTGCTGTCCCACCCGAACATCGTCGCCGTGACCGATCTGGTCGACGTGAACGGCTCGCCGGGGCTGATCATGGAGTACGTCGACGGGCCCACGCTCGACGCGCTGATCGGGCACGGCCAGGTGCCGCTCGAGCTGGTGGACGAGCTGGCGCGCGGGATCCTCGCCGGGGTCGCCGCCGCCCACCGCCTCGGCCTGGTGCACCGCGACCTGAAGCCGGCGAACGTGCTGCTGAAGCGGGTCGACTCGGGGCTCGTGCCGAAGGTCACCGACTTCGGGCTGGCCAAGGTGCTGTCGGCCGGCGACCTGACCGGCACCCGCACCGGCTCCACGATGGGCACGCCGCACTACATGTCGCCCGAGCAGGTGCGCGACTCGAAGAACGTGGGCCCCCAGTCCGACATCTTCGCGCTGGGCGCGATCCTGTACGAGATGTGCACCAACCGGCGCGCGTTCGACGGGGCCGACATGTTGGTGTTGTTCCTGGCGATCGCCAACGGCGACTACCTGCCGCCGCGCGCGCTGCGCCCGGACCTGCCGGACCGGATGGTCGACGCGATCACCCGGGCGCTGCAGGTCGACCTCGCGAACCGCCCGAACTCGGTCGACGAGCTGGCGGCGATCTGGAGCGGGGGGACCGGCATCCCGCGGGTGTCGCTCGACAACGTGCCCGGGTTCTCGGCGTTCGGCTCGGATCCCGGCAGCGTCCACTCTGCGGGCTCCGATCCCCCGTGGGCGGCCACATCCGACCCGGTCGCCCCCGCGAAAGAGCCGGCCGAGACGTTCGCCGACTCGACCGACGACGGGCTCGACCCGCCCGCGTCCGTACCGCCCCCGTCCGGGTCGCCATCGTCCGGGCTGGCGCGCTCGTCGACCTCGAGCGGCCCGCCGTCGGTGGTGCTCGTGGGGGTCGCGGGCACCGCGCTCGCCCTCGGGATCGTGGTGGTGCTGACGGTGGTGGGCGCGCTCGGCGCGTACGGGCTGGCCACCGTGTGGCGGTCCGATCCCACCACGGCCGAGGTCGGGCAGGTCACGCCGGTCCCGGAGCCGCCCGACGAGATCGAACCCGAGCCACGGCAGGCGGACCCGCCCGAACCCGCCGAGGAACCCGCGCCGGCGTCCGGAGGGCCCTCGGCGGTCCCCCAAGTGCCTCC
>JBEBJC010001465.1:0-1673 GCA_040080105.1 Myxococcota bacterium | reverse complement strand
CTCCCGCACCCCCCACCCCTTCATCGTCTCGACCAGGTGGGGCGACACCGGCACGATCCGGCCCGCGCGCTCCGCGTCCGACTTGCCGAGCTCGCCGCGGATCGTGATCTCGCCGCGGTCGAGGTCGACATCGTCCCACCGCAGCCGCATCGCCTGCTCGTCCACCCGCAGCCCGGTGAAGCGGAGCAGCGTGCACAGCCGGGCCCGCCAGGTCCATGCTGCCCGCTGGTCCTCAGCTCGGGCTTCCTCGGCGAGCTGGTACGCCGCCCAGATGGCCCGGTCCATCTCCTCCCAGGTCGGCGCTCGAGCGGGCGCGCCGGCCGGGACCGGCATCGCGATCCGGCGCGGACGCCGGACCAGGTCCCCGTAGGTGTCCGAGTCGTACGCCCAGGTCCAGGCCGACGAGACGGCGGTGACGTACAGCCTCGAGGTGGACACCGCGAGCTCGCTCGCCACCAGCGACCCGAACCACGCCTCGAGCACGTCGCGCCCGAGCAGCTCGATCGTGAGGCGCTTCAGGTGCGGGTGCCGGTCCGCGAGGTACACGCAGAACCTCCGGAGCGCCCGGTCGTAGTGGCGGTACGAGCCCGGGGCGAGCCGCGCCCGGGCCACCTCCAAGAAGTCCGCGAACATGCCGGTTACTTCGCCTTCTTCCGTGAAGCCGAGGAGGACCGGCACATCGGGGATCTCGTCAGCGTGCGGAGGGACCCAACGCGTTCCGAGAGAGACAGCTCGCTCGACCTCTCGGGCGAGCTGTCGCGCCGTGTCGTAGTCCGGCGCCGTCCGAGCTCGCTCGCGCCCGTCAGGGTCGCGCCACCGGACGAGGTACTTGCCGTTGCTCCGCCGCTTGTAGCTCGCCATCGCCCCACCCCACGAAACCAGTCGTCGACCTGGCCGAGGTCCCACTTCCACACCCGGCGCTTGCCCGTGCCGGTGTCGACCCAAACTGCACCTTCGCCGGGTAGCCCAGCGAGCTCGCCGTCGCGCATCATCGCGACGAGCGTCCGACGCCCGATCCCGCCGAGGTGTGCGAGGACCCGCTCGGTCGACACCCACACCGCGCCCGCACGCTGCGCCGGGCTCGGCATCACCGCGCACCTCGCGCGCTCTCGAACCCCTCGAACCACCCGAGCCTCCACCCGAGCTCACCCGAGGGCACGCCGAGGCGGTCGAGCGACTTCGACACCATCTGGAGATCGGACAGCAGCAGGTCTCGGTCGGTCCGAGCGCTCATCACCTCCTGCTCGAGGCGAGCGGACCGGGCCGACTCCGAGACCGCGCGCTCGAACACCACCAGGGCCGCCGCCTCTCGTCCCTCCGCGACCTCCAGCACCTCCGGGGGCGAGGGCGGCGCCACGTCCGGTGGCGACACGTACCCGTTCGGCGGCCAGTACTTCGCGGTCGCGCGGCTCCCGGTGTGGCGCACCAAGCCATGGACCACCGCCTTCTGCAGCGCGTGGGACGCCGCTCCGCTCGAGCAGCCGACCTCCGCGCCGACGGCGGACGACGAGATCCCCTCGGGGTGGCGCAGCACGCACGCCACGACGCGGTCGCGGGCCGGCGACGCCTGTCGCCGAGGTGCCGCTACCTCGGCGACAGGCCCCCGTGCGTGGGGCTCCGACGGGTCTCGACCGTCGGGGGTCACACCCGGACCCGGATGATCTGGGTCAACC
>JBEBJC010001464.1:0-1675 GCA_040080105.1 Myxococcota bacterium | reverse complement strand
CGTCCCCCCCACCCACTCCGGGCGAGGGCAAGCCGAAGCCGCCGCTCCCGCCGCGGTCCAGCGGTCAGACCATCATCGCGTTCGACGATGACGACGAGGACTGGTAGCGCCACCCCCGCAGCCGACCGGTTGGCTGCGGGTGTGCGGGACGCTCTGTGGTTCGACCTCGGGCCGGCCGCAGCGGTGTGGATCCGGGGCGAACAGGCGCGCCGGTTCGCCAACGGGATGTTCACCAACAACATCCGGGACCTGGCCGTCGGTTGTGCGAACCGCTCGGCGCTGGTCGACGATCGCGGTCGGCTCGGCGGGTTCCTCGACCTGTTGTGTGTGGCTCCCGATCGGTTCCTCGCGGTGGTCGAGGGCATCTCCCCCCAGGCGTTCACCGAGCGGTACGAGAAGTACGCGATGCTCGACGACGTCGAGCTGGAGCCGGTGGTCGGGTGGGCCCACCACACGGTCCAGGGCCCGGCCGTCCCCGCCGCGCTGGTGCCTCCGGCCGACCAGTGGTCGGCGACCCTCCCGGTCAGCGGCTCCGGCTCCGCGGAGAGCCCCCACGGGTACCGATGGCGCCGGAGCCGATCTGCGGCGGGGGGCGTGGACTGGGTCGGCCCCCCGACCGACTCCTCCGGGTTCTCGGGGGTCGGGTGCGGCACCGCCGACGAGCTGGTGGCTCTCCGGGTGCTCGCGGGGCGGGTCGCGTTCCCCGAGGACACCGGGGACAAGCGGCTGCCCGCCGAGATTGGCCTGCGGGACGAGCTGCTGTCGTTCGACAAGGGCTGCTACATCGGCCAGGAGTCGATCAACCGGGTCGACGTGATGGGCGAGGTGAAGCGGCGGCTGGTGGGGGTGCGCGGCGAAGGGCCCACGCCCGCCCCCGGCGCGCCCGTGTGGGTCGGCGGGTCGAGCGTGGGCGAGCTCACGAGCCCGGTCAGCCTGCCCAGCGGCGGGTGGGTCGGCCTGTCGGTGGTGCGCAGGCCCGCGGACGCGCCGGGCACCGTGGCGGAGGTCGAGGTCGCCGGCGCCCGGTGGGACGCGCGGGTCGAGGCGTTCCCGATCGAGCTCCCCTGATGAGCGGCTCTGCCGACCTGTCGGCGGCGCTGGTGGCGGCCGAGCAGGCGCTGCGGGCCCACGGGCTCACCGGCGCCGCCGCGTTCGACGCCCTGCTCGACGGCCTCGAGCACCAGCTCGGCCTGGCCCCCGCGCCGCCCGACTCGGTGGCGGCGGTGGCGGCCACGATCCCGATCCACCCGGGCACCGATCTGTTCGGGCTCGCGTACGAACGGTTCTTCCCCGACTTGTTCAAGGGGCTCCGGGGGCAGTTCTTCACCCCGCCCCCGCTGGCGCGGCTGTTGTGGTCCCGCCTGCCGCCCGCGGCGACGGTCGCCGATCCGACCTGCGGCAGCGGGGGCCTGTTGGTCGGGGCCGCCGCGTCGGGCGCGCGCGCGTTCGGGGTGGAGATCGACGCGCGGCTCGCGCGGCTGGCGGCGCTGAACCTGCGGCTCGCCGGCGTCCACGCCGAGGTCGCGTGCGGCGACGTGTTCACCGCGGACCCGGTGCAGGTCGACGTGGTGATCGCGAACCCGCCGTTCTCGGTGCCGATCACCGATCGGGGCCGGCTCGACCGGTTCGAGCTCGGGCGTGGCCGAGCGCGCGTTTCGTCCGACCACCTGTTCCT
>JBEBJC010001463.1:0-1677 GCA_040080105.1 Myxococcota bacterium | reverse complement strand
CGTGTTGCGGGCGGTCGCTGGCGGGGTCGATCTGCCCGTCGACTACCTGACCCGGGCCGACAGCGGCCGGCTGCGGGCGCTCCGCCAGGGCGCGGTCACTGGGGTCGCGCGCGGCGACGCGATCGAGATCAGGATCCACAACGTCACCGACGCTCCGCTCGCCGGGGTGCTGACCGTCGAGCCGGGCGGCTGGACCGTCGCGAACCCGACGGTCCCGTACGAGGTTGCCCCGGGCGAGACCTTCACCGCGACGGTCCCCGCGAGCGCACCCGCCGGCTGGTTTCCTTCGCCTCGGCTGAGCCTCTCCTACCCCCTGCCCGACGCTGGCCCGGTGGCGTTCGTGACCCCGGTCGACGCAGTGCGGGAGGCGGTCGCGCCCCGCGGCGCGGCTGTGGTCGACGGGCGGCTCGACGACTGGGCCGGGGCGCCGTCGGTCGGTCCACTCACCACCGCGCTCGGCGGCCTCGCGACCACGGAGGCCACCGAGGTCTGGCTGCGCCACGACGACGAGGCGCTCTACGTCGCCGCGCGCTGCGCCGACAGCGAGCCTGCGCAGCTCTCCCGACTGCACACCGACCGCGACCGGCAGGTGGTGTTCGACGACCGGATCGGGCTGGTCCTGTTCCCGACGCCGGATCAATTGGTGTGGTTCTACGTGAACCCGAACGGCGCGGTCTGGGACCTGCGGCGGGTCGGCGCGGACCTGCAGCGGGGCTGGGACGGAGTCGAGGCGGCGGCGACCGTCGACGAGGGCGGCTACAGCGTCGAGGCTCGGATCCCGTTCGCGGCCCTCGGGCTCGGCGAGGTGCCGCAGACCTGGTCCTTCGACCTGCGGCGCCGCCAGGAGCGCACCCAGACCGAGGCGACGTTCACGTCGGCGTTCGCCAGCCGCGACCCGGCCCGAATCGGGATCCTTCACCTGTCGCCTTGAACAATGGGATGGTCGGTCCGGGCGGGCTGGCCGGGCGGCCCATCACCTCGTTTCCACAACTGATTCCCCGGATCGAGCCCGGGTGATCCTCGCGGGTTACCGGCGACGGATGCACGACGGCGTCTCCGTCCATCTCAGCATCGACGTCCCGGATCTCACCGCGGGGCTCACGTTCTACGGCCGGGTGTTCGGCTTCGTCGAGAAGGCCCGGCCGTTCCCGACGATGGCCGTGCTCGACGGCGGCGGGTTCTCGGTCTGCCTGCACGAGAAGCCGGCAGGCACCGAGAGCTCCCCCGACAGCGGCGCCCGGCGTACGTACGCGCGTCACTGGACGCCGGTGCACCTCGATCTACACGTCCCTCGGCTGCTCCCCGTGCTGCAGGCGATCCGGGAGGGCGGCGGCACCGTCGAACGGGAGTTCCGCGACCAGGGACCCCGCCCCACGGCGTTCTGCGCGGACCCGTTCGGAAACGGGTTCTGTGTGATCGCCCACGCGTTGGTCTGAGGAGACCCTGCCGAAGGTGGCTGTGGCTCGCCGCCGCTGCGCGCGAGCCCACCGACCCGACCGAGAGCATGCGCACGGTCGCCCGCGCGATCCGATGCGGATGCGGATGCGGTGCCGGTGGACGCCGTGGTGCAAGCTGATCCCCCTCCGTGTCAAGATGGATGAGACAGTCCGCAGCCACGAGTTTACCGAGCAGGGCGCCTGACGGATCATGGTTCCAATGTCCAAGACTTCATCGCCG
>JBEBJC010000331.1:0-8209 GCA_040080105.1 Myxococcota bacterium | reverse complement strand
GGGGGCCGGCTGGATGGCCGAGGCCCCACCGCCAGAGGCGGTGCGCGCGCTGCGGCGCCCGACCCCGCCGCTCGCGTTCGGCCTGGCGCTCGACGTGGCCACGGCCGCGATGGACCTGTCGGACGGGATCGGCTCCGACACGCCCCGCCTCGCGGCGGCCTCGGGGGTCGCGCTCGACCTCGACGCGGCGTCGTTGCCGGCCCACCCCGCGATCGCAGGCGCCCCCGAGCTGCTGCGGTGGCAGGTCAGCGGCGGCGAGGACTACCAGCTCCTGTTCACCGCTCCCCCGGAGGCCCGGGGGCGGGTCGAGGCGCTGGCGGGCGCGCACCAGGTGGCGGTCCACCGGATCGGGGTCGCGCGGGCGGGTGAGGGCGTGACCCTGACCGCGCCGTGGCCCGACCCGGCGTTCGCGCACTTCCGGGGTGACGACCGATGATCGGCGCCTCTACCGTCGCGGTGATCGGCGTCCTGCTGGCCACCTCGTTCCTGATGTCCGGCTCCGAGACGGCGTACTTCTCGTTGCAGAAGCCGGAGCGCGAGCGGTTCGTCCGCGGCACGCCGAGCCAGCGCCAGGCCGTGTGGTTGCTCGAACGTCGGGCGGCGCTGCTCACGACCCTGCTCCTCGCGAACGAGATCGCGAACATCGGGATGGCCGCCACCACCAGCGGGGTGGTCGCGGCCTGGTTCCCCACCCGCCCGTGGCTCAACGTGGTGCTCCTCACGCCGGTGCTGGTGCTGTTCGGCGAGATCACGCCGAAGGTGTTGGCCCTGCGGTTCCGCCGGTACTGGGCACCGATGGCCTCGTGGGTGCTCACCGCGTGGTTCTGGCTCGCGACCCCGGCGCGGGTCGTGGTCACCGGGATCGTGGGCGGGCTCGGCCGGGTCCTCGGCGTCGAGGATCGCGGGGAGTCGATCGCCGAGGAGGAGCTGATGATCTACGTCGACCACGGCACCGCCTCGGGCGAGCTCGACCCGAGCGAGCGCGACATCATCGAGGCGGTGTTCGAGTTCGACGAGCTCACGGTCGAGCGCCTGATGACCCCCCGGCCCGACGTGTTCAGCGTGCCGCTGACCATCTCGTGGGGCGAGCTGTTGAGCAAGTGCAAGGAGGAGGAGCTGTCGCGGGTGCCGGTCACCGGCGCCGCGTCCGACGACGTGGTCGGGGTGCTGCTGGTCAAGGACCTCCTCCGCTTCCGCACCGAACCCCTGTCCGGGCCGCGGCAGCTCCGGTCGCTGTTGCTCCCACCGGTGTTCGTCCCGGCGAGCAAGTCGGCCGACTCGATGCTGCGCGAGTTCCTGGCGAAGCGGTTCCACATGGCGTTCGTGGTCGACGAGCACGGCACGTTGGTCGGCCTGGTCACCCTCGACGACCTGCTGCGGGAGCTGCTCGGCACCGACGACGAGGAGAACGAGGACAACGAGATCGCCCACACCCGACCCGACGCGATGACGGTCAAGGCGTCGATCGACGTGGAGGACTTCGCGGAGGAGACCGGGATCCGCCTGCCCGAAGGCGACTACCACACGCTCGCCGGGTTCGTGCTGCACCAGCTCGGGCGGCTGCCGCGCAAGGGCGAGTCGGTGGCGTACGGGACCTACGAGTTCACCGTCGCCCGGATGGAGGGGCGTCGGGTGTCCGAGATCGTCGTGATCAGCCGCACGCCCGCACCCGCACCGCACCAGGGGGAGACATGAGCCCGCTCGTGTGGGTGATCGGCCTGTGTGTGGTGTCGCAGGGGTTCTTCTCCGGGTCCGAGATGGCGCTGGTCGCGGCGAACCGCGCCATGCTCAAGTCCGCCGCGAACGAGGGCAGCGCCGGCGCCGCGCTCGCGCTGCAGCTGGTGGAGCACAACAGCGAGCGCCTGCTCGCCACGTGCCTGCTCGGGACCAACGTGTCGCTCATCGCCGGCACGACCGTCACCGGCATCTGGCTCGCGGGGGCCGGCCACTCCGAGGAGTGGATCCTCACCGCGCTGTACGTGCCGTTGTCGCTGGTGTTCGGCGAGGCGCTGCCGAAGCTGCTGTACCGCCACTACTCGAACGCGCTCGCCCCGCGGCTCGCGCCGATCCTGCGCGCGCTGCAGATCGGCCTCACCCCGGCGCTGTGGTTCGTATCGGCGTGGAGCCGCCTGCTCGAGCGGCTGCTCCCCACCGAGAGCGCGCCGATCAAGCGCGAAGACATCGTCCAGCTGCTCGGCGACCGCGACGACCACGCGATCGATCCCGAGGAGCGAGCGTTCATCCGTCGGTTGTTGGCGATGAGCGAGATCACCGTCGAAGACGCGATGACCCCGCTGGTCGACGTGAAGGCGGTGCCCGAGACCGCCACCGTGGCCGACGCGATCCAGGTGGTGCTCGACCAGGGGCACTCGCGGATCCCGGTGTTCCGCGAGCGGGTGGACAACCTGATCGGTCGGATCGAGCACATGGACCTGCTGTTCGCTCCCGCCGACACGCTCGCGGTGCGCGAGCTGGTTCGGCCGGTCCGGTTCGTGCCCGACTCGAAGCGGGCCGACGAGCTGCTGCGCGAGATGCGGGAGTCGGGAGATCCGTTCGCCGCCGTGGTCGACGAGTACGGCGGCTCCGTCGGGATCGTCACGATGGAGGACCTGCTCGAGCAAGTGGTCGGCGACATCGAGGACGAGCGCGACCTGCAGACACCGGGGATCCGCCGGTTGAACGACACCGAGTGGCGGGTGCCCGCGCGCACGCCGATCGCCGACCTGGAGGAGGCGATCGGTCGCCCCGTTCCGCAGGGGGACTACGAGACCGTCGCCGGGCTGCTGCTCGCGGTGACCGGCCGGATCCCGCCCACTGGGACGGCGGTGCGGGTGGGTCGGCTGGTGATGCACGTGGAGGCCGCGACCGAGCGGGCGGTGCAGTCGGTGCGGGTGGTCGCGACCCCCGACGGCGCTTCACCCTAGCGGTCGAGCACCGCGCGCACCTTGCGGGCGAGCGAGTCGGGGGTGAACGGCTTCTGCAGCAGCTCGAACCCCGGCTGGAGCACCCCCTGCTTCACGATGGCGTTCGGGGTGTACCCCGACATGAACAGCACCTTCAGCCCCGGCCGGCGCGCGCGCCACCGCTCCGCCAGCTCCTTGCCGCCCATCCGCGGCAGGATCACGTCGGTCAACAGCAGGTCGAACACCGCGTCCTCCTGGGCCAGCGCCGCCTCGACCGACCCGGCGCCGATCACCGTGTACCCGAACGTCCGCAGCGCGCGGGTCACCACCCGCAGGATCTGCTCGTCGTCCTCGACCACCAGCACGGTCTCGGTGCCCGTCAGCCCCGGGGGCTGCGCGACCGGGAGGGGGTGGGGTTCCCCGTCGACGCGCGGGAGGTACACCTTGAAGGTCGTGCCCTGGCCCGGCTCGCTGTACAGCCAGATGTATCCCCCCGCTTGGTGCACGATCCCATGGCACGTCGACAGGCCAAGCCCGGTCCCCTCGCCGATCGGCTTGGTGGTGAAGAACGGCTCGAACACCCGCACCGCCAGCTCCGGGGGCATCCCGACGCCGTTGTCGCTCACCGCCAGCACCACGTAGGGGCCGGGGAACGCGTGCTCTCCCTTCACCATCATGGTCGACTCGTCCAGCCACACGTTGCTGGTCTCCATCAACAGCCGACCGCCGGTCGGCATCGCGTCCCGGGCGTTGATCGCGAGGTTCATCAGCACCTGCTCGAACGCCGACGGGTCGATCTTCGCGCGCCAGGTGTCCGCCGGCAGGTCGACAGTGAGGTCCACGTCTTCACCGAGCACCCGCCGGAACATCCCCTCCATCGAGCGGATCCGGGCCGGCAGGTCGATGATCCGCGGCTCGACGGTCTGTTTTCGGGCGAACGCCAACAACTGCGCGACCAGCGACTCCGCCCGCGACGCCGCCGCCAGGATCTCGTTCACGTCCGCGGCCGCCTCGGGCGGGAGGCCCCGCACCGCCAGCGCGCCGTAGCCATGGATCGCGGTGAGGATGTTGTTGAAGTCGTGCGCGATCCCTCCCGCGAGCCGCCCGATCGCCTCGAGCCGCTGGGTCGCCGCGAGCTGGTCCTCGAGCGCCTTGCGGCCCGACACGTCGAGCGACAGGATCGCGAGCCCCTCGCGCACCGGCGCGACCCGGAGCTCGAACCAGCCCACGCTGCCGTCGGGGTAGTCGAACCGGTTCGGGAACGCGGTCGAGGTCTGTTCGCGCAGGCAGGTCGTGAGGCGCGCATACAGCTCGGTGTGCTCGATCCCGGGGTATACCTCGCTCATCGTATGACCCAGCAGCGCCTCACGGGTCGTTCGGCCGTGCTCGCACACCGCGTCGTTGACGTACAGGTAGCGGAGCTCGGGGGACAACACCTGCAGGCCCTCTCGCAGGCTGTTCAGCACCCCTTCGAGCGCGAACGGATGTTCCAAGCTCCACCCCCAGCCCGCTGGTCTATCCGACACACCGGGTGTGCGAAACCCCCCCCTCTCCGAATCGGTCACCGGTCGCGCCAGGGGCGGCGGGTGGCGGCTCCACCGGCTACGGGGGCCGAATGGGTCACGTCGTCGTCGATCACCGCGGCGCTCCGGTCGAGCGCACGACCTGGCGAACCTTGGCGGTGTTCGCCCACACCTTCAGCGGATCGTCGCGGGTGGTCGCCCGCGCCGCCGCGGGCCGGCTGACCCCGGAAGACGTCGACCGCACGGTCCGGCGGTGGTGCGCGCACGTGTTCCGGCTGTCGCGGGCCACGCTGGTGGTGCACGGCGACGAGGCGCTCGACCGCGGGCGACCGTACGTGCTGCTCGCCAACCACCAGTCGCTGCTCGACATCCCGGCGGCGGCCACCGCGTTCCCCGGGCGGCTGCGGTTCGTCGCGAAGCAGGAGCTGCGCTCGGTGCCGATGTTCGGGCGGGCGATGGAGGCGGCGGGGATCGTGTTCGTGGACCGGACCAACCGCGAGCGCGCCATCACCCAGCTCGAGGCGGCGCGGGCGCACCTCGCCGCGGGCACGTCGGTGTTCGTGGCGGTGGAGGGCACCCGGTCGAAGGACGGCTCGCTCGGTTCGTTCAAAAAAGGCGGTTTCCACCTGGCCCGTGCGCTCGGGACCCCGATCCTCCCCACGTGGATCGACGGGACGCTGCAGGTGATCCCGCCGGGGCAGCTCGCGTCGGTCACCGGGCAGACGGTCACCGTGCGGTTCGGCGCCCCGATCGCCACTGCGGAGCCGATCGACACCTTGATGGCCAGGACGCGGGAGGCGCTGCTCGACCTGCGGAGCGCGGGACAGGCGCGGTGACCCCCCTCGCGCTCGCGGCCTGTACGGTCGACCTCGAGCGAGGCCGGGTCCACCACGTCGACGGGGAGCGGGCGCTCACCCCGCGGGAGGTCGAGCTGCTCCGGTACCTGGTCGATCGGGCGGGCGTCGCGGTGTCGCGCGACGAGCTCCACCGCGAGGTGTTCCGGTACGGGCCTTCGGTGGTGAGCCGAGGCTGCGACAGCGCGATCCGTCGCCTGCGCGAGAAGCTCGAGGCGGACCCGGCGCGCCCCGATCACCTCCTCACCGCGTTCGGGGAGGGCTACCGGTTCGTCCCCACCCGCCCGCAGCCGCAGGCACCGTCGGAGACGGGCGCGTCGTGGGCAGCTCGGGTCGTCGACCTGGGCGACGTGCGAGTCGACCTCGATCGCGCGCGCGTGTCCGGCGCGACCGGCGAGCACGAGCTGACCGGGAACGAGGTGGCGCTGCTGGGCCTGCTCGCCGAGCGCGAGGCCGTGGACAGCGACAGCCTGGCGCTGCGGGTGTGGGGGAGCACCCACGGGCGCCCGCTGATCAGCGCGGTGGCGCGCCTCCGGAAGAAGCTGGAGCGGGATCCGGGCCACCCGGAGCGCCTGGTCACCACCGCCACCGGATACGCCCTGCGCACCGCAGCCCCGGCCACCCCAGCCCCCCCGCCGGAGGAGTTGCTGGGGCGAGCCGCGCTGGTCGACGAGGTCGCAGCGGCGGTGAGACCCGGGCGGTGGGTGGTCCTCACCGGGCTCGGCGGCATCGGCAAGACCAGCGTGGCGCGGCGAGTCGCCGCGAGCGGCGGGTGCTGGGTCGACGTCGCCGGCGCGGTCACCGGCGACGCCCTCGCGTTCCGGCTCGCGCGGGCGTGGCGGATCCCGCAGCCCACGGACGAGGACCCGGTCGAGCGACTCGCGGCGGTGCTCGCCCACAAGACCGGGCTGGTGGTGCTCGACGACCTGGATCTGGTCGACGCGTCGGGGAAACACGCGATCGCGCGGTGGGTGGCCGAGGCGCCGCAGGTGCGGTGGCTGGGCACCTCCCGAACCCGAACGCGGATCGCGGGCGAACGGGTGATCGAGGTGCCCGCCCTCCCCACCGACGACGCCGAGCGGCTGTTCGTGGCGCGCGCACGCTCGGCCGATCCCGCGTTTCGACTCCGACCGGCGGACCGGGCCGCGGTGCGGGCGCTGGTCGACCGGGTGGACGGCCACCCGCTGGCGATCGGACTGCTCGCGTCGCGGGCCGCCCTGTGGAGCCCGCCGGAGCTGCTCGGTCAGCTCGAGCGTCGACCGTCCCTCGACTGGGCGGTCGATCCGTCCGCGCCCGGCCCACACGCGTCGATGCGGGACGTGATCGGGGCGTCGGTGACGGCGCTGTCCGAGGTGGATCGGACCGCGCTGTTCTCCCTCGCCACGCTGCGTTCGTTCGACGCGGCGGACGCGCTCGCCCTCGCAGGACCCTTGGCGCTCGAGCGGGTCGCGACGCTGCGCGACCGATCGCTGATCCGCCCGTCGGACCTCGCGGGACCGCGTCGGTTCGCGGCGTGGGAGGTGGTCCGCGAGTACGTCGCCGAGAGCCAGACGCCCGCCCAGCGGCTCCGGGTGCTCGAACACCTCTCTCGGTTCGGCGACGAGGGCGCGCGGCGCGGGCTCGAGGACCAGGACCCGGCCGTGTTCGACGCGGTGGACGCCGCGCTGGACGATCTGTGGGCCGCGGTCGACGCGGCCACCGAGGTCCGGCGCCCCGACCTCGCGGCGCTGTGTGTGATCCCGTTGGCGCACCGGTTCCTGGTCGGAGGCCCGTACCTGCGGGGAGTCGAGCTGTTGCGGGCGACGCTCGACCAACCGGGCGTCCCCGAGAGGATCCGTGCCCGCCTGCAGATGCTGCTCGCGAGCACCGAGTACGAGCTGCGCCGGTTCGCCGACGCCGCGCGCACGGCGGCCGACGCGCGCGACGCCGCGGTCCGCGCGGACGACCGACGAACCGAGCTGTCGTGTGAGATCGTGCTCGCCGACTGCAACCGGATCGGCGACCTGGACCTGCCCGCCGCAGTCGCCCACTGGGCGCGCGCCGAGGCCCTCGCGAGCTCACTCGACGACCCCACCCGCGAGACCTGGGCGCAGGCGTGCCGGTTCGAGTCGGAGGGCGACAAGGTGCAGATGCAGCGGTGCCTGGAGCGGTTGGTCGCAGAGACCGCACCTGGACACCCGCTGGTGATGTGTGCGCTGCAGCGCCTCGGGACGCGGACCCTCGCGCAGAACCGGCTCAGTGAGGCGCGGTCGTGGCTCGGTCAGGCGAGCGACCACCCGCTGGCGCGCCGGTACTTCGCCGAGTGGCTCAACGTGCAGCAGCAGGTGGTCACCCTCCACCTCGCGTCGGGCGACACCGCGGCGCTGGACGCGGCCGTGGGGTCGACGCTGACGGCGATCGCCGACCTCGGGCTCGCGCTGGACGAGGCGATCCTGAAGACCCAGCACGGGGCGTCGCTGTTGTACCGCGGGGAGGCCGGCGCTGCGGCGCAGCGGATGGAGTCGGCGCGGGCGTCGCTGGCGCGGGCCCCGCGCTCTCCTGCGGTGTGGTCGTACTTCGAGGGACGCCTGGGGGAGGTCCTGCTCACCTGCGGCGACCCGGTGGGGGCGCTGGTCCTGTTCGACCGCGCGCTGGGGTTCGTCCGCGCGGCGAACCGCCCGAACTCGATCGCCCAGCTCGAGTCGCTGCGAGCGTGCGCGCTCGCCGCCACCGGACGACTGGCGGAAGCGATCGCGCTGGCCGAGGCGGCGCGGGAGTCGATCCTCGACCACCCGGCGAGGGTGCGCGCGCTGGTGAGCGCTCGGCTCTCCGCGCTGCACGCGCGCGGGGGCGACCTCGGGCGTGCCCGGATCCTGCGCGACGAGGCGTGGCAGCTCGGTCCCGCCGGCGCTCGACAGTGCGACCGCCGACTCGGGCACACCGACCCCCA
>JBEBJC010001462.1:0-1681 GCA_040080105.1 Myxococcota bacterium | reverse complement strand
GCGTAGTGCGGGTCCCCCACCGCGCGAGTTACCCGCCGGGTACACCCGCCGGCCCGCGCTCGAGCGTGACGTCGAGCCCGATCCGGTCGACCAGCTCGTGCCCCGGCAGCAGCGCCGCGTCGAGCGCGCCGGCGCGGCCCCGCCACAGCCAGAGGGCGCACCGGGTGGACGTGTGCTCGGGGTCGAGCGCGTCGAGCCCGGGGTCGACCGCGGGCTCGGCCTCGAGCCGCACCACCGCGATCCACCCGGCGATCGGGGCCGCGTGCCCGCGGTGCAGCGAGGCCGCCTCCTCGAGCCGGGCGAGCGCGGTCAGCGGCTGCCCGTCGCGGCGAGCGAGCTGGCCGAGCGCGGCGTGCGCGAGGCTCTCGCCGTACCGGTCACCCACCCGCCGCGCCACGTCGAGCGCGCCGTACAGCAGCGGCTCACACGCCGGGTCTCGCTTCAGCCACGCGATCCACGCGCGCACCAGCGCCGACAGCGGGCGGGCCTGCGGCTCGTGGCGCGCGTTCATCGCCGTCTCCGCCTCGTCGGGCCGCCCCGCCCGCACCAGCAGGTGGGCCCGCGCGAGCGCCAGGGAGTCGGCGTTCGAGTGTGCCCCGCGCTCGCGGGTCCACTGCTCGAGCCGGTGCAGCTCCAGCTCCGCCCGCGCCGGGTCGACCACCCCGCGCGCGAACGCCCGCACCACCTGCGCGTGCACGAGCAGCGCCTCCGACACCGACGCGAGCTGCGGCTCGAGCGCGTCCATCAGCCGCACCGCCTCCTCCGGGTGCGCCGACGACGAGTACACCCGGGCGATCTCGATCCGGGCCCGCATCGCGAGCTCCACCGGCAACGTGGGGACGAGCTCGGTCAGCCCCGCGGCGGTGCGCTCCGCCTCCTCCTGCTCCCCCGCGAGCACGCAGCACTGGATCAGCGTCTGCAGCGCGTGCATCCGGGTGGCCGGGTCGGCGCGCGCCGCGAGCTCGGCCGCGCGCCGTGCGAGCGGGAGCGCCTCTCCGAACCGGTTGGCGTGGCTCAGGTGCCGCGCCCGGAACGCCTCGAACGTGGCGTGGGTCTCGGCGTCGGGGGCCGCCGCCAGCCCGCGCGCGGCCCACCCCATCAGCTGGGTCAGGTCCGATCGGCCGAGGCGGAGCCAGGTCAGCCGGACCAACATCCGACACGCGTCGGCCCGGCGGTCGGCGCCCACCAGGGTGTCGACCGCCGCCTCCACGTTCGCCAGCTCCTCGTCGAGCTGCAGCGCCAGCTCGGCCTCACTGCGCCGCACCAGCCAGTTGGTGTACCACTCGGCGTGGGCGGTGCGCGCCCGCGCCGCGACCGCCGGGTTCGCGCGGTGTTCCACCACCTCCCGCACCGCGTCGAACATCGTGAACCGGTCGCCCGAGGTGCAGTACAGCAGGGATCGGCTCCGGAGCCGCGCGATCGCCGCCACCGCCGCCGGTCCGATCACCCCGGCGGCGCTGGCGAGGGTGAACCCGCCGCGGAACGGGGTCAGCGCGATGAGGTAGTCGCGCTCCTCCGTCGACAACACGTTCCACGAGCGCTCGACCGCGGCGACGAGCCCGGGCTGGTGGGGCCCGGAGGCGAGCTGCAGCGCGGCGAGGGACGGCTCGAGCAGCTCGACCGTCGCGGTGAGGCCCAGCAGCCGGACCAGCGCCGCCGCGAGCTCGAGCGCGAGCGGCAC
>JBEBJC010000004.1:0-34571 GCA_040080105.1 Myxococcota bacterium | reverse complement strand
GTTCTTCGGGGCCGCTCCCGGCGTGGGCAAGACCACCGCGATGCTCGAGGCGGGGGCGCGGCAGCGCTCGCTCGGGATCGACGTGGTGCTCGGGTGGGTCGACACCCACGGGCGGCCCGAGACCGAGGCCTTGATCGCCGGGTTCGAGCGGCTCCCACCCAGGCGAGCCGAGCACGGGCCGATCGTGGTGGACGAGCTCGACCTCGACGCCGCAGTGCGGCGGCGGCCGGCGCTGCTCCTGGTCGACGAGCTGGCCCACACCAACGCTGCCGGCTCGACCCACACCCGGCGGTGGCAGGACGTCGAGGCGCTGCTCGCGGCGGGGATCGACGTGTACACCACGCTGAACGTGCAGCACCTCGAGAGCCTCAACGACGTGGTGGCCCAGGTCACGTCGGTTCGGGTGCTCGAGACCGTCCCTGACGCGCTGATCGACCGAGCCGACGCGGTGGAGCTGATCGACCTGCCGGCCGACGACCTCATCGCGCGGATCCGCGAGGGCAAGGTCACCGACCAGGCGCAGCAGGCCCTCGACGGGTTCTTCCGCCGCGGGAACCTGGTGGCGCTGCGGGAGCTCGCGCTCCGTCGGGCGGCGGAGCGGGCCGACGCCGACGTGCTGAGCTTCCGGCGCGACGCGGGCATCGCCGAGACGTGGCCCGCGGGGGAGCGGCTGATGGTCGCGGTGAGCCCGTCCCCGCGCGCCGCCGACGTGGTCCGGGCCGCCGCGCGGATCGCCGGGCGGCTGCACGCCCCGTGGATCGCCGCGTCGGTCGAGGGCTCCGGGCAACCCGAGGCGGCGGCGGCTCAGGTGGCGGCCCACCTCGACCTGGCCGAGCGGCTCGGCGCCGCAGTGGTGGTGTTGCGGAGCGAGCGGCCGGTCGACGCGCTGCTCACCCACGCCCGCGCGCACGACGTGACCCGGATCCTCGTCGGGCGGCCCACCCACTCCCGGTGGCGCGACCGGCTGCGCGGCTCGTTCCTGGGCGACCTGGTCCGGAGCGCCGAGGGGATCGACGTGATCGTCACCTCCGGGGAGGTCGCGACCCCCGCGCGGGTGCCGCGGCTGCCGCTCGGGTGGCCTCTGGCCGCCGAGGTGGCCGAGGTCGCGGCGATCGTGGGCGGCGCGTCGCTGGTGGGGCTGGCGACCCGATCGGTGTTCGACCTGGCCGACCAGGTGATGATCCACCTGCTGGCGGTGGTGCTCGCGGCCGCGCGGGTCGGGCGCGCGGCGTCGATGCTCGCGGTGGTCGCGGCGGTGGGGGCGCTCGACTTCCTGTTCGTCCCTCCGTTCTACACGTTCGCGGTGACCGACGCGCGCCACCTGCTGACGTTCGGGGTGATGGGGATCGTGGGCCTCGTGGTCAGCCAGCTCACCCAGCGGGTGCGCGACCAGGCGACCGCGGCGCGGGAGCGCGAGCGGAGGACCGCGGCGCTGCACGCGATGAGCCGGGACCTCGCGGGCCTCAACGCGCCGTCCGAGATCGCCGACAGCGCCGCCGCCCACCTGCGCACGTTGCTGGTGGACGAGGTGTCGCTGGTGCGCGCCCGCGGCGAGGTCGTGGAGCCGATCGCCGGCCCACCGCTCGCGCCGCGCGACCTGGCCGTCGCGCAGTGGGTCGTCGGGCACGGGCGACCCGCGGGGGTCGGCACCGACACCCTGCCCGGCGGGCGGTACCTGTTCGTGCCGCTGCGGGCGGGCTCGGGGGTGGTCGGGGCGCTGGGGTCGGCCGGAGGGGCCGCCGGGCGACGGGAGCTGGTCGAGGTCGCCGCCGCCACCGTCGCGCTCGCGCTCGAGCGGGCGTGGCTCGCCGAGGCGTCCGACGCCGCGCGGCTGGTGCTGGAGACCGAGCGCACGAGGAGCAGCTTGTTGTCCGCCGTGTCGCACGACCTGCGCACCCCCCTGGCGTCGATCACCGGGGCGGCGACCGCCGCGCTCGACTCGGGCGCGCTGTCCGACACCCACCGCGAGCTGTTGACGTCGATCCGAGACGAGGGCGACCGGCTGGGCCGCCTGATCAACGGGCTGCTCGACCTGACCCGGCTCGGGGCCGACCCGTCCGCGAAGAAGGAGTGGGTCCCGATCGACGAGGTGGTGGCCAGCGCGGTGGACCGGCTCGGGGTACCGGTCTCGGTGCGGTCGCCGGAGGAGCTGCTGATGGTGCCGATGGACCCGGTGTTGGTCGACCAGCTGTTGTTCAACCTGCTCGAGAACGGGACGAAGCACGCCCCGGGGTCTCCGCTCGAGGTCACCGCCCACGCCGCCGCAGGTGAGGTGGTGGTGGAGGTCGCCGATCGCGGCCCCGGGTTGCCGCCAGGGGCCGCCGACCTCGTGTTCGAGCGGTTCTGGCGCGCCCCGGACGGCGCGCGGACCGCGGGGGCCGGGCTCGGGCTGGCGATCGCCGCCGCGATCGCGAGGGCTCACGGCGGGCGGGTGTACGCGCGCGACCGCGACGGCGGAGGGGCGGTGTTCGGGTTCGCGCTGCCGCTGGCCTCCGATGAGTAGCGGCCCGCTGGTGCTGATCGTCGAGGACGACGCGGCGCTGCGGCGGTTCCTCCGCTCGGCGGTCGAGGCGCAGCACATGGGGGTGGTCGAGGCGGAGACGGGCGGGCAGGCGCTGTCGCTCGCGCTGCAGTACGTCCCGGACGTGGTCCTGCTCGACCTCGGGCTGCCCGACCTCGACGGGGTGGAGGTCACCCGGCGGCTGCGGGCGTGGATGACCGCGCCGATCCTGGTGGTGTCGGCCCGGGGCCACGAGCGGCAGAAGGTCGAGGCGCTGGACGCCGGCGCCGACGACTACCTGACCAAGCCGTTCGGGGTGCCCGAGCTCACCGCCCGGATCCGGGCGGCCCTGCGGCGGGTGGCCCGCACCGCGACCGGCACGCGGATCGACGTGGGGGACCTCGCGCTCGACCTGGAGGCGCGCCGGGTCACCCTCGCCGGGGAGGAGGTGCACCTGACCCCGATCGAGTACCGGGTGTTGTCGGTGCTCGCCCGCCACGCGGGCAAGGTGATGACCCACAAGCAGCTGCTCGAGGCGGTGTGGGGTCCGCGGTGCGCCGAGCAGACCCAGTACCTGCGGGTGCACATGACCCACCTCCGCCGCAAGCTCGAGCGGGACGGGGGGCCGAGGCGGTTCGCGACCGAGGCCGGGGTCGGGTACCGCCTGCTGCTCCCCGATTGATCCGGGGGGAGGTGGGAAGCAAAAGGTGGCGACTCACGCTGGGGCGGGTCATTTCATCGGATGTCCCACCCTCTGTCGTGGCTCGCCGCGCTCGGATGTCAACGCCCGGAGGGCGACGGGTCCGACCGCCCGGAGCCGGCGCTCACGGTGACGGTCGCGCCCGGGAGGCTGGCGAACGACCTCGAGCTCGGCGTGGTGACCTCGGAGGCCGCGCCGGTCGCCGCCCTGTGTACGGGCGAGGACGACCCGACCGAGCGACACCTGGTGGAGTCCACCGCCGCCGCCACCTCCCACGCCCTGCGGTTTCAAGGCCTCCGCCCGGACACCACCTACACCTGCGCAGTAGCCGCCACCGACCCGGCGGGCCGCGCCACCGAGATCACCGCCTCCACCGGCCCGAGCCCGGAGTTCCCGGTGCTCGCCACCGAGGTCGACCCCCAGCTCGGGGCGACCGGCCACTACACGCTGCTGTCGTACATGGACGGGGCCTGCACCTACGGGGAGCGGTGGTTGCTGCTGTACGACGCCGCTGGCGCGGTGCGGTGGTGGTACGCCCTGCCGGACACGTTGTGGATCGACGTCGAAGCGCTGTACGACCCCACCGACCGGACCGTGGTCTGGGGCGGCGGGGACAGCACCTCCGGACGCGCGCGGATCGTCGACCTGTGGGCCGGCGACACGTACGTGTCGGACTTCGCCGGGTGGGACACACTCGTGTACAGCCACGACGCCAAGCGGCGGCCAGACGGTCAGTTGCTCACGCTGGACTACCGGGAGACCACCGACGGCGTGGAGACGTGGCTGGGCTTCGGGATGAAGCTCCACGACCCCGTCACCCGTACGGTCTCCTGGGATCTGTCCAGCCAGCGGTACTTCGACGAGGGTTGGCTGCCCTCCGGCGGAGGTGCGGACGACCCGTACCACGCGAACTGGTTCGAGTACGTGACCGACCCGACCCTCGGGGATCGGCTGTACCTGAGCCTGTGCACCGATCAGTCGCTGATGTCGTTCGACGTGGCCACGGGCGACGTCCGGTGGAAGCTCGGGCGAGGGCTCGGCTGGACAGTGGTCGACGCGGAGGGCCAACCGCTGTCGGAGGACGAGCTCCCACAATGTCAACACGGCAACGAGGTGTTGGCTCCCGATCTCTTGTTGGTGTACGACAACGGCCAGCAACGCTCGGAGAGCCGGATCGAGCGGTGGCGGATCGACCCGCAGGCGCACGTGGCGACCCGGGAGTGGCTGTGGACCGAGCCCGGCTGGCACGAGGGCACGCTGGGCGACGTGGACCTGCTCGCCAACGGTCGGTTGTTGGTTACCCAGGCGCACCCCGAGTGTTGGTCCGAGTCTCCGGGCGACCTGTCGGAGGTGGTCGAGGTCGACCCCGCCACGGGCCAGGTGGCGGGCCGGATGGCGTTCCCCGACGTGCGCGACACCCTGTACCGGGCCGAGCGGTACGACGGGTGTGCGATGCTGTCGAGCCTCGCGGCCTGCCCGGCGCTCGCCCAGCGCGCGGAGGACCTCGCGCCGCTCGTCGGTTGGTGAGGCCCCGATCGACGGGATCTCCGGGGCGTGCTAGCTCGGACGGATGAAACCCGGAGGGTTCGCCGCGTGAGCCTGCTGCGACTGGCGGCGACCAACCTGCTGCGCAACCCGCTCCGGTCCGCCCTCACCGCGGTGGGCGTGTCGATCGCGGTGCTCACCTTCCTGCTGCTGCGGACCGTGGTCTGGTCGTACAACGTGGCGTCCGACCAGGCGCTGCCGGACCGGGTGGTCACCCGGCACAAGGTCACGTTCGTGATGCCGTTGCCGCGGACCTACGCGGACGACGTCCGGACGGTGCCGGGGGTGCGCGCCGCCACCTGGGCCAGCTGGTGGGGAGGGAGGGAGCCGAACCACCCGAACGAGGCGTTCACCACCCTCGCCGTCGATCCGGAGTCGTACTTCACGGTGGTGGAGGAGCTGTCGGTCGACCCCAACGCCCTCGACACATGGAAGCAGGACCGGCAGGGCGCGATCGTCGGGGATCGGCTCGCGGAGCGGTTCGGGTGGGAGGTCGGCGACACGGTGACGCTGGAGAGCAGCCTGTACGGCAGCGCTTGGCAGTTTCACGTCGACGGGATCTACGTGTCCACCCGCAAGACCTACGACCGCGAGACGTTCCTGTTCCACTGGGACTACCTGAACGAGATGCTACCCGAAGTCGATCGGGAGCGGATCGGGTGGATCTCGAGCCGCACGGTGGGCCGTCCGACCGAGGTCGCGCGCGCGATCGACGCGCTGTTCGACCCCAGGGACATCCAGACCACCTCCGCCGACGAGGCGACGTTCCAGCGCTCGTACCTCGCGGGCTTCTCCGCGATCTTGACCGCGATCGACGCCGTGTCGTTCCTGATCCTCGGGATCATGACGCTCATCCTCGGGAACACCGTAGCGATGGGCGTGCGGGAGCGGACCTCGGAGTATGGCGTGCTCCGGGCGCTGGGGTTCCGGCCCGCGCACGTGATCACGCTGGTGGTGGGGGAGGGGATCGCGCTCGGGTTGGTCGGCGGGCTGCTCGGCCTCGGCCTCGCGCTGCTGGTGGTGCAGGTCGGGATCGGTCGGTGGGTGGAGGAGAACCTCGCGGGGCTGTTCCCGTACTTCCGGATCAGCGTCGGCAATGCGTCGGCCGCGATCGGTCTCGCGATCGGCCTCGCCGCCGCCGCGTCCGCCCTGCCCGCTGCCCAGGCCGGACGCCTCCGGGTGATCGAGGCGCTGCGGAAGGTGGCCTGACCGAGTCTCGGGCGCGGTACTGTGAGCCGGGCCCTCCGGCCCGTGGGAGGCCCCCTGCTCACGCTCGCGCTGCTCGGCTGTCGACCCGAACCACGCACCCCGACGGGCGAGCCGATCGGCCCGTACGAGGTCGACGTCCGCACCACCGCGCACGGCGTGCCCCACCTGCTCGCGGACGACCTCGGGTCGGTCGCGTTCGGCATGGGGTGGGCGCACGCCCGAGACCACCTGTGCACCTTGGCCGACCAGATCGTCAAGGTCCGCAGCGAGCGCGCTCGGTACTTCGGCCCGGGCGACGCCGACGCGAACGTCGACAGCGACTTCGGCTGGCTCGGCCTGCGGGTGCGCGCCAACGCCGAGGCCGGGTTCGAGACGTTGCCGGACGACGTGCAGACGGCGATCGTCGGGTATGCAGCCGGATACGACCGGTACCTCGAGGACACCCCGCCGGCCGACCGAGACCCGCGGTGCGCCGGGGCCCCGTGGGTCGTACCGATCTCGCCGATCGACCTGCTCACGTACTACCTCCACCTGGGCCAGCTCAGCTCGGGCTACAACCTCGTGCGGGAGGTCGGCAACGCGCAGCCCCCGACCGGCCGCCGCAGCGCCCCACCCCCGCTGTCGGTGCTCGAGCCGTTCCGCCGACCTCCGATCGGGAGCAACGGGTGGGCGATCGGCGCCGATCGCACCGATGCCGGACAGGGGATGCTCCTGTCCAACACCCACTTCCCGGCGACGGGCGAGCTGCAGTGGTGGGAGGTGCAGCTCACCGTGCCCGGCGAGCTGAACGTGTACGGCGCTACGCTCGTCGGGTCACCGTTCGTGAACGTCGGGTTCAACGAGCACGTGGCGTGGACCCACACCGTGTCACTGACTCCGCGGTTCACGATCTACCAACTGGAGTTGGACCCGGCCGACCCCACCCGGTACGCCACCGACGGGGGGTTCGTCGAGATGGAGCCCACCGAGCACGCGATCCTGGTGCTCCAGCAGGACGGCTCGCTCGACCGTGTCGACCGAACCCTGTACCGAACCCACTGGGGTCCGGTGTTCAACGCCCCGGTCGTCGGATGGAACACGTTCAGCGCGTTCACCTGGCGTGACGTCAACGAGAACAACCTCGGGCTGGTACCGGCGGTCGCGGCGATGAACCTCGCCGCCGACCAGGCGTCGTTCGAGGACGCACACCGAGGTCAAGGCATCCCCTGGGTTCACACTCAGATGGTCGACCGCGGCAGCGGGTCCACCCTGTACCTGGACTCGGCCGCCACCCCCAATCTCCAGCCCGCAGCAGAGGCCGCACACCAGGCGTTCCTGCAGACCAGCACCGTCGCGCGGCTGTTCGCCGACTTCGGACTGCTCGTGTTCGACGGCTCCGACCCTGTCTTCGACTGGGTGGACGACGAGCGGTCCGTCGTGCCGGGCGCCGTTCCGTACGACCTGGCCCCCCGTCTGGAACGGCCCGATTTCGTGAGCAACGCGAACGAGAACCACTGGCTCGCCAACCCGCTGTCCCCGCTGACCGGCTACCCTTGGGTGTACGGTCCCACCGGCGGACCGCTGACCGCGCGCACCAAGATGAACGACCGGATGCTGCTCGAACAGGGAGGAGCCTCCGGCGACGATCATCGGTTCTCCCTGGACGAGCTCGAGGCCGCCGTGTTGTCGGGCCGGGGGGCCATCGAAGAGGACCTCCGCGACCAGCTGGTACAGCGGTGCACCGGGGCGCCTCCGGTCGAGCTGCTGGTCGGCGGCGAGCCCCGCGCCGTCGACCTCGGCCCGGCGTGTGCCACCCTCGCGAGCTGGGATGGCGCCGCGCGGGTCGAGAGCGTGGGGGCCCACCTGTGGCGCGAGGTGGTCAGCCCCGAGTGGTTCGCCGCCGTCGACTTCACCGATCAGGGGCGGCTGTATGCCGACACGTTCGACCCCGGTGACCCGCTGTACACCCCCGACACCCTCGCGGCCCCAACGGGCGACACCGACCCCGTGCTGGAGCTCCTGGCCGAGGCGGTGGTGCGGCTCGAGGCGGTGGGGATCCCGATCGACGTGCCGCTCGGCGAAGTCCAGTTCCGCCTCCGGGGGGACCGACGAATCCCCAGCATGGGCGGGAACTACCTCGAGGGGGTCATCGCGGTGGGGTCGTACACCGCAGGCGACAGCACGCTGCTGCCCACCCACGTGCCGGCGCCCGCGGTGAACCTAGCGACCGGCCTGTCCACCGACGGCTATTACGTCAACGACGGCAACAGCTTCATCCTCGCGATGCGGTTCGACGAGGCCGGACCGGAGGCACGAGCCATCCTCACCTACAGCCAGTCCGAGAACCCGGACTCTCCCTACTTCCTCGATCAGAGCCTGCTCTACGCGGACCAGCGCCTCCGCCCGGCGCTGTTCCACGAAGCGGACATCCTCGCCGACCCGGACCTGGAGCTGATTCACCTGTCCCTGCCGTGAACCCTCGTGGCACGATCCGCCGCGTCGGTTATCTCTCGACCGGGGGGGCCCATGACGATCCGATTCGGGCTTTTCGTGATTCTTGCGTTCTCGGCATGTGTCGGGGGCAAGGACGACACCACGGCAGACCTCGTCGGGGGCGACTCCGACACCGACACCGACGCGGACTCCGACACCGACGCAGACTCCGACGGGCCGGTGACCCTGCTGTCCGAGGGCTACGGGCACACCGCCGAGCAGTGGGGCCCGATCTGGTGGAACTGGCTGTACAGCATGGGGCCCGACGCGAACCCGATCCTGGACACCGCCGACTGCGGCACCTCGCAGACCGAAGAGGTGTTCTTCCTCGGGCCCACCTACGTCGGCGCCGCCAGCAGGACCTGCACCGTGCCGGCGGGGCGGCCGATCTTCTTCCCCACCGACACGCTCGAGCTCGACAATCACGGACCGGAGACCACCTACACCGCCTCCGCCGAGTACCTCGGGTCGCTGGTGGAGGGCTGGGTCGACAGCGTCCTCGATCGGGGGTTGGTGATCGACGATCAGGTGTGGGACGCCGCCGACCTCGAGGCCCACAACGGCGACTACCAGGTGTTCGTGCTGACGGTGCCGGACATCGACCCGAACTTCTTGGACTTCAATGGGTTCCCCCATTGGTCGGGGGATTTGGACCCCGCGGTGTGCGACGGGGTGTGGATCCTCATCGATCCCCTGCCGGTCGGCGTCCATCACGTCTCGTTCTTCGCGGAGTACACGACCTTCCGCGTCGAGGTCGAGTACGAGCTCGTCGTGGAATAGCCGGCGGCCGCTCGGACAGTGGCCCAGGCTCGGTTCGGTACAAACTGCAACAGGGTGGTACCACGTTGCAACCATCCGAGGTGTACGGTGAGCACCTCGAAGGACTCGCTTTGAACCTGCTTCGTTACCTGTTTCGCGAGTCGTCGCATCGAATGATCCTGGCGACCGCGTGTGCGTTGCTCGCCGGCGTCAGCGGCGCCGGCTTGGCCAAGGTCATCAGCGACGCGCTCACCCACCCGGGCTCGCCCACGGTACAGGCCGGCCTGTTCTTCGGCTTGTGCGCGACCTACTTCGGCCTGAAGTCCGCGTCCGAGATCGCGTTGATCCACGTGGTCCAGTCGATCATCCTCCGGCTGCGGGTGGAGCTCAGCCGGAAGTTGCTCGCCACCCCGATCGAGCAGCTGCAGGCCCTCGGGAAGGCCGAGCTGATGGCGATCTTCACCAACGACATCACGGCGTTCGTTCAGGCGTTTCAGATGCTGCCGCTCACGTTCGGCAACGCCGTGATCATCGTGGTGTGCCTGGGGTACCTGGCGTGGCTGTCGGTGGCGTTGTTCGCCCTATTCACCGTCATCCTGGTCGTGGGGCTCGTCGGGTACCACTTCGCCGAGCGGGTCCCGCTCCAGCGGATGGTCGGGCTGCGCGAGAAGCTCGACCACCTGTACGCTCACTTCCGCGACCTCATCGAGGGCACTCGCGAGCTCCAGCTCAACGCCCGCCGGGGGCAGCGGTTCGTCGACGAGGTGATCGCCACCGACGCCCGCACGTTCGAGCGCCTGTTCATCCAGGCGATGACCCGCTACACGTGGGTCGCCAATGTGGGCATGGTGCTGTTCTACGTGGCGATCGGCGGCCTGCTGTTCATCGTGCCCCTGTGGCAGACCCAATCGCTGTCGGTGCTCACGACGTTCACCCTGATCCTGCTGTTCCTGGTGCGGCCGATCAGCGACCTCGTGCTGGGCCTGCCCACGCTGCGCCTGGCGGGGATCTCGCTCGAGCGCATCCAGCGGCTGGAGGGGTCACTCGGCGATCCCGCGTCGGCGCCCGGGCCCGACCCGTTCACCCCGTCGGATCGGGGCCCGGTGATCGAGCTCCGCGACGTCACGCACCACTACCCGTCGCCGACCGAGGACCAGTCGTTCGCCCTGGGGCCGGTGAACCTGACGGTGGAGGCCGGCGAGGTGTTGTTCCTGGTCGGGCCGAACGGGAGCGGCAAGACCACGTTGGCGATGCTGTTGCTCGGGTTCTACCCGCCCCGGAGCGGCTCGGTCCTCCTCCACGGAGTGCCGGCCCGCCCGGAGAACGTCGTCCGGTATCGGCAGCACTTCTCGGCGGTGTTGTCCGACTTCCACCTGTTCGAGCAGCTGCTCGAAGCCGACGCCGGCGACCTCGGTACCCGCGCGGCCCACTACGTGGACCGGCTGGGGCTGGCGCACAAGGTCGAGGTCGACCGCGGTCGGTTCTCGACCATCCGGCTGTCGAGCGGCCAACGAAAGCGGCTCGCGCTCGTGTCGGCGCTGCTGGAGGACCGAGACGTGTACCTGTTCGACGAATGGGCCGCCGACCAAGATCCCGCGTTCCGCCGTGTGTTCTACACCGAGCTCCTCCCGGAGCTCAAGGCGCGCGGGAAGGCGGTCGTGGTGATCACTCACGACGACGCCTACTTCCACACCGCAGATCGCATCATCAAGCTCGAGGAGGGCCGTCCGGTGGGCGCACCCGCCCCTCGCGCCCTGCAGTTGACCTGAGGACTCCCCGTGTCGCCATGGTTGCTCCGTCGACCGGGCCCCGGCAGGACCCGGCGCTTGATCTGCTTCGACTGCGCCGGCGGCAACGCGCTCCCGTTCCTGCCCTGGCAGGAACGGGTGGACCCGACGCTCGAGATCTGTGCCGTGCAGCTCCCCGGTCGCGGCGCGAGGATGGCCGAGCCTCCGCCCGGCTCGATGCGGGAGTTGGTCCGGGCGCTCGCCGCAGTGGTCGCACCGCTGACCGACCAGCCGTTCGCGTTCCTCGGCCACAGCCTCGGCGCGCTGATCGCGTTCGAGCTCGCGCGACTGTGCCGGCTCCAGTACATCCCCACGCCGCAGCACCTGTTCGTCGCCGGGTGCGGCGGCCCCCGGCAGCGGGAGCGCCTCGGGCTGCACCTCCTGCCGGACGAGCAGCTGTCGGACGCGCTGCGGACGTACAACGGGACACCGCCCGAGCTGCTCGAGCACCACGCGTTGATGGCGGCGGTGTTGCCGGCCATCCGCGCCGACTTCTGCATGGTCGACGACTACGAGTACCGCGCGTCGCTGCCGTTGACGGCGCCGATCACCGTCCTCGCCGGGCGGGCGGATCCACACGTCAGCGCGGACCAGGCGGAGGGGTGGCGAGCCGAGACCACCAGCGACTGTCGGGTCGCGTGGTTCGACGGCGACCACTTCTTCCTCCACCCCAGCCGCGACGCGGTGATCCGGTGCATCGACCAGCGTTGGCCGGCAGCCTGACCCCTCCCTGACCCGTTCAGCCAGTGCGTTCGACGCGCTCCGGAGTCGATGATGTCGTACACCACCCTGCTCGAGACCCTGCGGGATCACGCGTCGGACGACCTCGCCCACCAGCCGCTGTTCACCTACCTCCGCGACGGTGAGGCGCCCGCCGGCCAGCTGACGTTCGCCGGTCTGGACCAGCGGGCGCGGGCGTTGGCGGCGCACCTGCAGGCCTGCACGACAGTCGGAGACCGGGTCCTGGTGGTGTTTCCGCCGTCACTCGACACCATCGTGGCGTTCTTCGCGTGTGTGTACGCCGGCGTGGTCGCCGTCCCCGCGCTCCCGCCGACCAACGCGAGGACCCTGCCGCGCCTGCGGCTGATCGCTGCCGACGCACGGCCTCGGGTCGCCCTCGCGCCGGCCGCGTTCGTCGAGCTCGCACGGCGCCACGCGATCGAGGACGACCCGCTCGGGCGGGTCGAGTGGCTCGCCGCCGACACGCTCGACGACCGCGCGGGCGAGTGGGCACAGCCCAGCCCCGATCCCCGGCGGCTCGTGTTCCTCCAGTACACCTCGGGCTCCACCGGCACGCCGAAGGGGGTGATGGTCAGCCACGCCAACCTGATGGCGAACCTCGGTCGGATCCACGCCGCGTTCGGCTTGCAGCCGGGCGAGGGGATGGTGTCCTGGCTGCCCCCGCACCACGACATGGGCCTGGTCGGCAACATCCTGTACCCGGTGTTCAGCGGGGCACACTGCGTGCAGTTCCCGCCCGCCGCGTTCCTGGTCCAGCCGTACCGCTGGCTGCGCGCCCTGTCCGACCACCGGGCGGCCGGCACGAGCGCGCCCAACTTCGCGTACGATCTCGCCGCCGCTCGGGTCACGGAGGCCCAGCGAGCGTCCCTCGACCTGAGCCGGCTGCGGTTCGCGCTGAACGGGGCCGAGCCGGTGCGGGCGACCACCTTGCGGCGGTTCGCCGACACGTTCGCCGGGTGTGGTCTGCGGCCCCACGCGCTCACCCCGGTATACGGCCTGGCGGAGGCGACGCTGCTGGTGTCCAGCAGCAACTTCGGCCGCGCGACCGGCGCCGAGATCCGACCGGTGGACCGGACCGCGCTCGCCGCGGGCGCCCTGCGGGCCAGCGCGGAGCCTGTGAGCGTCGACCTCGTCTCGAACGGCCCGGCGGAGTGGGGGGACCACGAGGTGGCGATCGTCGACCCCGAATCACTCGAGCGGCTCCCCCCGGGGCAGGTCGGGGAGATCTGGTTCCGCGGCCCGTCGGTCGCCCAGGGGTACTGGGATCGCCCGGAGGAGAGCGCGGCGACGTTCGGCGCGGTCCCGCGTGGGGGAGACGCGGCGTACCTGCGGACCGGGGACCTCGGCGCGGTGCTCGACGGCGATCTGTACGTGACCGGGCGGCTCAAGGACCTGATGATCTTCCGCGGGCGCAACGTGTACCCGCAGGACGTGGAGGCAACCGTGGAGGCCCTCCACCCCGCGTTCCGCCCCAACTCCTGCGCCGCGTTCGCCGTCGACGACGACGACGCCCTGGTCGTGGTGCAGGAGGTGGACCCGCGACCGCCGATCTCGCTGTCGGAGCTCGTGCCCACGATCCGCGCCGAACTGGCCGACCAGCACGAGGTGGTGGGCCTCGCGGCGGTGTTGTTAGTCAAGCGGGGCCACCTCCCGCGCACCACGAGCGGCAAGATCCGCCGCAGCCGCTGTCGGGAGCTGTATCTGGCCGACGGGTTCGAGCCGGTGGCCGCGTGGCGCGCCGAGGCCTCGAGCGCTGTCGGCGCCGCCCCCCGCACCGACACCGAGCGCAGGCTGGTCGGGCTGTGGGAGGGGCTGCTCGGCCGCGGCGGCCTGTCACTCGACGACGACTTCTTCGCGCTGGGCGGGCACTCGCTGCTCGCGGTCCAGGTCGCGGCGCACCTGCGGCAGGACTTCGGGGTCGAGCTGTCACTCGCCGAGCTGTTCGAGACGCCGACCGTCCGTGCGCTCGCCGCGCGGATCGACGCGGCCGACCGGTGCGCCGAGCTCACCCCGATCCCCCGGGTCGCGGGCGACCGCCACCCGTCCTCGCTGGCACAGCAGCGCCTGTGGCTGATCGACCGGCTCGACGACAGCGCCGGCGCCGCGTACCACCTCCCCACCGGGCTCCGGTTGCGCGGCGGGCTCGACCACCAGGCGCTCCGCGGCGCCCTCGACGCGCTGGTCGCGCGGCACGAGGTGCTCCGGTGCAGGTTCCTCCCCGGGGCCGACGGTCCGATCCAGCAGGTCCGCCCTGCGGACGTCGGGTTCGCGCTGACCGAGCGCGACCTGCGGGAGCTCGCGCCGGGGGCGCGTGACGAGGCGCTCGCGCGGCTCACCGAGGAGGAGGCTCGGCGGCCGTTCGACCTGTCCACCGGCCCGCTCGTACGCGGCATTCTCGTCCACCTCGCGCACGACGACCACGCCCTGGTCGTCACCCAGCACCACATCAGCGGCGACGGCTGGTCGGCGCGGGTGCTGCTCGAGGAGCTCTGCGTCCTGTACGACGCGCTGCGCGCCGGCGAGACTCCGTCGCTGCCGCCGGCGCCGGTCTCCTACCTCGACTACGCCGCGTGGCAGCGCGCGACGCTGGTGGGACCCGGGTATGCCCACCTGCTCACCTACTGGCGCGCGCAGCTCCAGGGCGCGCCCGCCGTGCTCGAGCTCCCGTCGGATCGCCCTCGCCCCGCCGTGCAGAGCCACCGGGGCGGGCGCGTGCCGGTGACGCTGTCGAACGAGCTCACCGACCAGCTGCGGGCAGTGTCTCGGGCACACGGCGCGACGCTGTTCATGACGCTGCTCGCCGGGTGGGCCGCCGTGCTCCATCGGCACAGCGGCGCGACCGACCTGGTCATCGGGGCGCCGGTGGCGAACCGGCCCCGCCCCGACCTCGGACGCACGGTGGGGTTCTTCGTCAACACCCTGGCGCTGCGGGTGCCCGTCGACCCCGAGTCGACGCTGGAGCTGGTGCTGGCGCGGATCCGAACCACCACGCTCGCCGCGCTCGCGCACCAGGAGCTGCCGTTCGATCAGCTGGTCGAGGCCCTCGAGCCGCGGCGGAGCGCCAGCCACAACCCGGTGTTCCAGGTCGCGCTCGCGCTCGACGACACCCCCAGCGCGGGCGCGGTCGCGCTCGGCGACCTCCGGGTGGAGCCGTTCGACGTGGACCACGGCGGGTCGCAGTTCGACCTCACGCTGCAGCTGACCGACCGCGGCGGCGCGGTGTCGGGCTGGCTCGAGTACGCGACCGATCTGTTCGATCGCTCCACGGCGGAGCGGCTCTCGGCCCACCTGGTCACCCTGCTCCGCGCGATCGGCGCGGGCGACCGGCGGTGTGTCGCCGAGCTGCCGCTGACGACCGAGGCAGAGCGCGCCGCCCTGCTCGCGCTCGGCGCCGACCGGGCGTCGGTTCCGACAGGCCTGCTGCACGCGCCGTTCGAGGCGCGGGCGGCCGAGCGTCCCGACGCGGTGGCGCTGTCGTTCGAAGGCCAGCCGCTGACGTACGGCGCGCTGGACCGGCGCGCGAACCAGCTGGCGCACCACCTCCGGGCGCTGGGGGTAGGCCCCGACGACCGGGTGGTGGTGTGCCTCGAGCGCGGGTTCGACCTGGTGGTCGCGGTGCTCGCGGTGCTCAAGGCCGGCGCAGCCTACGTGCCGGTCGACCCGACCAACCCGGCGGAGCGGCTCGGGTTCCTGCTGGCCGACTGCGCGCCGGCGGTGGTGCTCACCACCCGCGGGCTCGCGCTCGACCTGCCCGCGGGGGTGGAGCGGCTGAACCTCGACGAGGTCGACCTCACGGCCCGGCCCACCGAGGCGCCGGCCGTGCCGGCGCTGCGGCCACGACACCTGGCCTACGTGATCTACACCTCGGGCTCCACCGGCCGGCCGAAGGGGGTGATGGTCGAGCACCACAACGCCGCGCGGCTGTTCGCGGCCACCTCGGACCACCTCGTACCCGGCCCGGACGACGTGTGGACCCTGTTCCACTCGGTCTCGTTCGACTTCTCGGTGTGGGAGATCTTCGGGGCGCTGTCCCACGGCGGCAGGCTGGTGGTGGTTCCGGGTTGGTGTGTCCGCTCCCCCGCCGACTTCCACGAGCTGCTGTGCCGAGAGGGCGTCACCGCGCTGAACCAGACGCCGAGCGCGTTCCGCGGCCTCGTCGCCGCCCTGTCCGCCACCGACCGACGGGCGCCCCTCCGGTGGGTGGCGCTGGGCGGCGAGGCGGTGGAGCTGCGGTCGCTCGCGCCGTGGTTCGCGGCGTACCCGGAGGCCCGCCTGATCAACGGGTACGGCGTCACCGAGTGCGCGGTGTTCTCGACGTTCCGCACCCTCACCGCCACCGACGCGCGCGAGGGCGTGGGCAGCCCGATCGGTCGGTCGTTCCCCGACCAGCGGGTGTACCTGTTGGACGGGCGACGGCAGCCGGTGCCGATCGGGGTCGCAGGCGAGCTGTACATCGGCGGGGCGGGCGTGAGCCGCGGCTACCTGAACCGCCCCGAGCTGACCGCCGAGCGGTTCCTGCTCGACCCGTTCCGCGCCGACGGCGCCCGCCTGTACAAGACCGGAGACCTCGCGCGCTGGCTCGCGGACGGCAGCCTCGAGTACCTCGGCCGCAACGACCTCCAGGTCAAGATCCACGGGTTCCGGATCGAGCTCGGGGAGATCGAGGCGGAGCTCGGCCGGTGCGCCGGCGTGCGCCAAGGGGTGGTCACCGCGCGCGACCTGGGCGACGGCGACAAGCGGCTGGTGGCATACGTGGTGGCCGATCCCGGGGCGGAGCCCGACCCCGCGGCGTTGCGCACCGCCCTGCGGCGCTCGCTGCCCGAGCACATGGTCCCCAGCGCGTTCGTGACGGTCGAGCGCCTGCCGCTCACCACCAACGGGAAGCTCGATCGGGACGCCCTGCCGGACCCCGACCCGACCGCGCTCCCCGCCCGGGTGTACGAGGCGCCCGCGGGGCCGATCGAGCACTCGCTGGCCGAGATCTGGGCCGATCTGCTCGGCCTGGAACGCGTCGGGCGGAGGGATCGGTTCTTCGAGCTCGGTGGACACTCGCTCCAGGTGGTACACCTCATCGACCGGGCCCGCCAGCGAGGCCTGGCGGTCGACGTGCGCTCGGTGTTCGCCGCAGAGACGCTCGCGGACCTCGCTGCCACGGTCCGGCAGACCGACGACGACGTCGAGGTGCCGCCGAACCTCGTCCCTGCCGACTGCGAGCGGGTCCTCCCCGAGATGTTGCCGCTGGTGCAGCTGACGCGGGCGGAGCTCGACGGGCTCGTCGCACGTGTCCCCGGCGGCGACGCCAACGTCCAGGACATCTACCCGCTGGCCCCCCTACAAGAGGGCATCCTGTTCCACCACCTGCTGCACCCCCAGGGTGACGCGTACCTCCTGCGCGCGGTGCTGGCGTTCGACCACCGGACGCAGCTCGACCGGTTCCTCGACGCGCTGCAGCAGGTGATCGACCGGCACGACGTGCTCCGCACCGCGGTCCACTGGAGCGGCCTGCGCGAGCCGGTGCAGGTCGTCCAGCGCCACGCGCCGATGCCCCGGACGGAGCTCGAGGACTCGGCCGAGCTGTACGCCCGGACCGACCCCCGCCACCACCGGCTCGACCTGACGCGAGCCCCGCTGCTCGCTGCCACGATCGCGCCCGACAGCCAGACCGGTGAGTGGCGGGTGGCGCTGGTCAACCACCACCTCGTCTGTGACCACGTGACGATGGAAGCCGTGTTGACCGAGGTCCAGCGGGTGCTGCACGGGGAGGCCCTGCCGCCGTCGGTGCCGTACCGGACGTTCGTGGCGCGGGCCCGGGCGGTCCCCCAGCAGGTGCACGAGGCGTGGTTCCGAGGCCAGCTCGCAGACATCGACCAGCCCACCGCGCCGTTCGGCGTGTCGGACGTGCGGGGCGCGGGAGACGAGATCGGCGACGCGGTCCTGCCGCTCGACGGCCCGCTGTCGTCCCGGGTCAGGGCCGCCGCCCGCCGCCACGGCGTCGCGCCCGCAGCGCTGTTCCACGCCGCGTGGGCGGTCGTGCTCGGGCGGTGCACCGGCCGCGACGACGTGGTGTTCGGCACGGTCCTGGTCGGGCGGATGCACCGGGGGGAGGCGCGACCGGTGGGGATGTTCATCAACACCCTGCCGATTCGGTTCTCC
The DNA here is from genome assembly GCA_040080105.1 of Myxococcota bacterium. GTDB lineage: Bacteria > Myxococcota_A > UBA796 > UBA796 > JACKER01. The sequence continues at coordinate 16,705 of JBEBJC010000004.1, read as the reverse complement.
CTCGACGGCCTCACGGTCGCGGGCGGGCTCGCCGACGCACACCGACTGCTCGGCGGGCTGCTCGAGCACGAGCAGGCCCCGCTCGCGCTGGCCCAGCGGTGCAGCGGGGTAGCGCCCCCCCGCCCGCTGTTCACCACGCTGCTCAACTTCCGTCACACCGGGTCGGGGTGGACCGACTTCGGCGGCGCGGGCCCGGCCGGCTCCACCGGCTTGCGGGTGCTCCGGACCGAAGAGCGGACGAACTACCCGCTCACCGTCTCCGTCGACGACCGAGGGGACCAGTTCGTGCTCGATGCCCAAGCGGTCACCGGCGTCGATCCGGGTCGGGTGGTGCGGTACCTGGCGCGGGTGGTCGAGGAGCTCGCCGCCGCGCCCGACGAGCGGCCGCTCACGTCGCTGCCGATGTTGCCGGACGACGAGGTCCACCAGCTGCTGGTCACGTTCGACGGGCCGACGCTCCCACGGGGCGCCGAGCTCGTGCACCACCGGTTCGAGGCGCGCGCCGCAGCGCACCCCGACGCCCTCGCAGTGGTGTTCGACGGCGCGGGGTCGATGACGTACGGCGCGCTCGACCGCCGCGCCAACGCCCTCGCCCACCGACTGCTGTCGCTCGGCGTGCGACCCGACGACCGGGTCGCGCTGCTGCTCGAGCGAGGACCGGAGCAGATCGTCGCGATGCTCGGCGCCGCGAAGGCCGGCGCGGCCTGGGTGCCGCTGGACCCGGAGCTCCCACCGGAGCGGCTCGGGTTCATGGTCGCCGACAGCGCGCCGGTGGCGCTGGTGACCCAGCGCTCCCTGGTCGGCCGTGTCTCGGCGCCGGTCACCGTGGTGGTGGACGACCCGGACGCGCTGGTCGGGCGCCCCGAAACCGCGCCGGTGGTGCGCGGGCTCGCCGCGCATCACCTGGCGTGGGTGATCTACACCTCGGGCTCCACCGGGCGGCCGAAAGGCGTCGGGGTGGAGCACCACAACGCGGTGCACCTGATCGACGGCCAACTGGCCACGTTCGGCCCGACCGCCGCCGACCGGGTGCTGCAGTTCGCGTCCATCGGGTTCGACACGGCGATCGGCGAGGTGTTCACCGCCCTGTCCGTCGGGGCGACGCTGGTGCTCCGGCCGCGGGAGCTGCGGGTTCCCGACGCGTCGTTCGCCGCGCTGCTCGACGCGCACCGGATCACCGTGGCCGACCTCCCCACCGCGTTCTGGCACCAGTGGGCAGAGCAGATGCGGGCGGGGCGCGCGCTGCCGTCGACCCCCCTCCGCATGGTGATCGTCGGCGGGGAGAAGGCCGAGCGCCGGCACCTCGAGCGGTGGTTCGAGCCCGCCGCGCTGCGGGCCAGCCGGTGGGTCAACGCGTACGGCCCGACCGAGGCCACCGTCACCGCCACCACCCTGATCGTCGACCGCGCCACCGCCGTGCCCGAGGGGGACCTGCCGATCGGCCGACCGCTCCCCAACAGCTGGGTGCGGATCCTCGACTCGCGCGGGGAGCTCGCTCCCGTCGGCGTGCCGGGAGAGCTGTGCCTCGGCGGCGGCGGCGTCGCGCGCGGGTACCTCGATCGACCGGACCTGACCGCCGAGCGGTTCGTGCCCGACCCGTTCCGTGCCGGCGAGCGCCTGTACCGCACCGGCGACCGCGGCCGGTGGCGGCCCGACGGGACCCTCGAGTTCCTCGGGCGGTCCGACGATCAGGTCAAGATCCGAGGACACCGGGTGGAGCTCGGAGAGGTCGAGGCACACCTGGCCGAGCTCCCCGAGGTGCTCGAGGCCGTGGTGGTCGCGCGCCGAGACCAGCTGGTGGCGTACGTGGTCGGGCCGGCCGCGTCTCAGCCCGAGCGGCTCCGCGCGGCGCTGGCGGCCTCGTTGCCGGAGGTGATGATCCCCGGCGCGTTCGTCGCGCTGGCGGCCCTGCCCCGGGGCCCGAGCGGGAAGGTCGACCGGGCGGCCCTGCCCGAGCCGGACGCCGAGGCCCGGGCCCACGGCGCGTGGGAGGCGCCCCTGGGCGCGGCGGAGGTCGCGCTGGCGGAGGTCTGGCAGGAGCTGCTGGGGGTCGAGCGGGTCGGCCGCGGCGACCAGTTCTTCGAGCTCGGCGGGCACTCGTTGCTGGTGGTGTCGATGGTCGAGCGGCTGCGGGACCGCGGCCTCGAGGTCGACGTGAAGGCGATCTTCGCCACGCCCACCCTGCGGGATCTGGCCGCGGCCGTGGGCCGGGCGCAGGAGCTGTCCGTCCCACCGAACGCCGTCCCCGAGGGCTGTGACGCTCTGACGCCGCAACTGCTCCCGCTGATCGCGCTGACCCAGGCCGAGCTGGACGGGCTGGTCGCGTCCGTCCCGGGTGGCGCCCCCGAGGTGCAGGATGTGTACCCGCTCGCGCCGCTGCAGGCCGGGATCCTGTTCCACCACCTCGCCGAAGTGGAGGGTGACGCCTACCTGCTGCGGTCGGTGCTCCAGTTCGCCGATCACCGCCGGCTCGACGCGTTCCTCGCGGCGTTGCAGCGGGTGGTGGACCGCCACGACGTTCTGCGCACCTCGGTCCACTGGGAGGGCCTGCGAGAGCCGGTCCAGGTCGTACACCGCCGCGCGGCGGTGCCCGTGGCGCTGCTCGACCCGGGAGAGGACGCGCTCGAACGCCTGCTCCACGCGACCGACCCGCGACGCGTGCGGCTGGACCTGACCCGGGCCCCGCTGCTCGCCGCCACCGCCGTCGAGGACCCCTCCACCGGCGAGTGGCTGCTGGGGGTGCTCAACCACCACCTGGTGAGCGACCACGTCACGGTCGACCTCGTCCTGGCCGAAGTCCTGGCGTTGCTCGACGGGTCCGAGCCCCCGCCGGTCGGCCGCCCGTACCGGGAGTTCGTGGCCCGGTCGAGGGTCGAGCAGGACCACGAGACGTACTTCCGCGCGCGGCTGCTCGACGTGACCGAGCCCACCGCACCGTTCGGCGTGCTCGACGTCCGTGGCTCGGGCGCCGACGTGTCCGAGGCCGAGCTCGCGCTGCCGGCCCCGCTCGCTCGACGCCTGCGCGACGTCGCGCGGGTGAACGGGGTGACCCCCGCCGCGCTGTTCCACGCCGCGTGGGCGGTGGTCCTGGCCCGGATCACCGGCCAGGCCGACGTGGTGTTCGGCACGTTGTTGCTCGGGCGGCTCGACGGGTCGGAGTCCGAGCGGGCGCTCGGCGTGTTCATCAACACCCTGCCGCTGAGGGTGACCGTCGCGGAGCAGACCGTCCGGCGACTGGTGCGGGACACCTGGGACCACCTCCGGGGGCTGCTGCAGCACGAGCAGGCACCGCTCGCGCTCGCCCTGCGGTGCAGCGGCGTGCTCGCGCCTCGCCCGCTGTTCACCAGCTTGCTGAACTACCGCCACGGCCGAGCCACGGTGGCCCGCGACGGGATGCGGGTGCTGCGCAACGAGGAGCGGACCAACTACCCGGTCGCCGTGTCGGTCGACGACCTCGGCGAGGCGTTCGCGGTGGTGGCCCAGTGCGCCGCGGGCATCGACCCGGCGCAGGTGGCCGCGCACCTCGTCACCGCAGTGGGGGGGGTGGTCGAGGGGTTGGCGGGGTCACTCGATCCACGCGCGGACCGGCTGCCGGTGCTGCCGGCGGACGAGCGGCTCGCGCTGCTGCGCCTGCACGGCCCGGAGGTGACACATGTGGGGCCGCCCCTGGTGCACCAGTGGTTCGAGGCCCGAGCAGACGCCGATCCGGACGGCATCGCGGTCGAGGTCGACGGCTCGCCCGGGGCGCTGACCGCCCGCGAGCTCGACGTGCGGGCGAACCAGCTCGCGCACCATCTCATCGCGCTCGGGGTGCGCCGTGGGGACCGGGTCGCGCTGTGTATGGAGCGCAGCCTGGACCTGATGGTGGCGGTGCTCGCAGCGCTGAAGGCCGGCGCGGCGTGGGTGCCGGTCGACCCGAGCTACCCACCGGAGCGGATCACGTTCCTGCTCCAGGACAGCGAGCCGCGGGTGGTCGTTGCCCTGCGCGGCGCGGTCGACCTGCTGCCGGAGACCGCCCCGACGGTGGTCCTCGACGACGACGCCGCGGCCGTACGCTCGCGCCCCACCACCCGTCCGGTGGTCGAGGAGCTCGGGCCGCGCGATCTCGCGTACGTCATCTACACCTCGGGGTCGACCGGCTCGCCCAAGGGGGCGATGAACCAGCACGACGGCGTGGTCAATCACCTGCTCGGGTTCCGCGGCGCGCTCGGCCTCGGCCCGGACGACCGGGTGCTGCAGAAGGCGCCGTTCGGGTTCGACGTGTCGGTGTGGGAGATGTTCCTACCCCTGCTGACCGGCGCCCGGGTGGTGTTCGCCCGACCCGGCGGCCACCAGGACCCGCGGTACCTCGCCGAGGTGGTCGAGCGGGCGGGGATCACCACCCTCGACCTCGTGCCGTCGATGGTGCCGTTGTTCCTCGATCGGGTGCAGCCGGGCGGGTGCCGCGGCCTGCGGCGCGTGGTCTGCGGGGGCGAGGCCCTGCCGTGGGCGGTGCGCCAGCGGTTCGCCGAGGTCCTGCCACACGTCGCGCTGCACCACGTGTACGGCCCGACCGAGGCCGCGGTGGCGGTCACCCACTGGCGCTGTGGCCCGGCCGACCCCGTCGGCAAGGTCCCGATCGGCCGACCGCTGCCGAACGTCCGGCTGTACGTGCTGGCGGACGGGATGGAGCTCGCCCCGGCGGGGGCGGTCGGAGAGCTGTACATCGGCGGAGTCGCGGTGGCGCGGGGCTACTGGAGCCGGCCGGAGCTGACCGCGGAGCGGTTCGTGCAGGACCCGTTCGGGGAGGGGCGGCTGTACCGGACCGGCGACCGCGTCCGTCGGCTGTCCGACGGGGCGCTCGAGTTCGTCGGCCGCGCCGACCTGCAGGTGAAGATCCGCGGCCTGCGGGTCGAGCTCGGCGAGGTGGAGGCCGCCCTGCTCGCGTCGCCCGGCGTGCGCGAGGCGGCGGCGGTCTCCCGCGACGGGCGGCTGGTGGCGTACCTGGTGGGCGCGAACCTGGATCTGGCCGATGTCCGGGGGGCGCTGGCGGCGCGGCTGCCGGAGCCCCTGATCCCGAGCGCGTTCGTCCAGCTCGATGCGCTGCCGGTCGGCCCGAACGGCAAGCTCGACCGGAGGGCGCTCCCGGCGCCCGACGCCGCCGCCGTGCTGCACCGAGGCCACACCCCCCCGGAGGGGCCGGTGGAGCAGCTGCTGGCCGAGATCTGGCAGCAGGTGCTCGGGGTGGAGCGGGTCGGTCGGGACGACCAGTTCTTCGAGCTCGGGGGCCACTCGCTGCTGGTGGTCACCCTGATCGAGCGCCTGCGCCGACACGGGCTGCGGGCAGACGTGCGCGCGGTGTTCGCCGCGCCCACCTTGCGCGAGCTGGCGGTGGCCCTCCGGCGGCAGACCGCCGCCGCTCCGCCGAACCCGATCCCCGCGGACTGCTCCGCGCTGACCCCCGACCTGTTGCCGCTCTGCGAGCTCACCCAGACCGAGCTCGACGCGCTGCTCGCCCAGGTGCCGGGGGGGGCGGCCGAGATCGGGGACGTGTACCCCCTCGCGCCGCTGCAGGAGGGGATCCTGTTCCACCACCTGCTCGAGACCGAAGGGGACGCGTACCTGCTGCGCTCGGTGCTGACGTTCGACGGCCGGGCCCGGCTCGACGCGTTCCTCGTCGCGCTCCAGGCGGTGGTCGACCACCACGACGTGCTCCGCACCTCGATCCACTGGGTCGGCCTCCGCGCGCCGGTGCAGGTGGTGCACCGGCGGGCCCGCGTGCCGGTGACCGAGCTGGCGCCCGAAGGAGGCGCACACGCCCGGCTGCTCGACCACACCGATCCGAGCCGGGTGCGCATCGATCCGAGCCGCGCCCCGCTGCTCGCGGCCACCGTGATCGAAGACCCCGCGCGCGGGGAGTGGTTGCTCGCGCTGCACAGCCACCACCTGATCTGCGACCACGTCACCCTCGAGGTGGTGTTGGAGGAGGTGCGCGACAGGCTCGCCGGGCGCGAGCCCCCCGCGGCCGCCGCGACGTTCCGCGCGTTCGTGGCGACCGCCCGCGCTGCGCCGGCCGACGCCCACGAACGGTACTTCCGCGAGCGCCTGCACGACGTGACCGAGCCCACCGCGCCGTTCGGGGTGCTCGACGTGCGGGGGACGGGCGACCGGGTGCGCGCGGCGGAGCACGCCCTGCCGACGCCGCTGGCGCGCCGGCTGCGCGACGCCGCCCGCGCCGCCCGGGTGACACCGGCGGTGCTGTTCCACCTGGCCTGGGCCCTGGTGGTGGCCCGGGCGTCGGGTCGGGACGACGTGGTGTTCGGGACGCTGCTGCTCGGGCGGAGCCAGGGCTCCGAAGCGGCCGACCGAGCGTTGGGCGTGTTCGTCAACACGCTACCCCTGCGCCTCACGATCGGTCGGCGCACGGTCCGAGCGCTGGTCGACGAGCTGTGGCGCGAGCTCGGCCAGCTGTTGACCCACGAGCAGGCGCCGCTGGCGCTCGCCCAGCGGTGCAGCGGCGTACCCGCGCCGAGCCCGCTGTTCACCAGCTTGCTCAACTACCGCCACACCCGCCCGGCCGAGCCGTGGGAGGGGATGTGGGTGTCGGAGAACGAGGAGCGGACCAACTACCCGCTGACGATGGCGGTCGACGACCTCGGCGTGGACTTCACCCTGACCGCCCGGTGCGCCGCGGGCATCGACCCGACACGGGTCGTCCGGTACGTCGCCACCGCGATCGAGGGGCTGGTCGACGCGCTGGAGGCCCACCCGGACCGCCCGGCGTCGCAGGTGCCGGTGCTGCCCGAGGACGAGCGGCACCAGCTGCTGTACGGGTTCAACCAGACCGCGGCCGAATTCCGCAGGACGGAGTCCGAGGACCGACAATTCCCCGGCGGGCTCGTCCACGCCCTGGTGGAGGCCCAGGTGGAGGCCACCCCGGACGGGATCGCGGTGGAGTTCGAGGGTCACCGGGCGACCTACCGCCAGCTCGACCAGCGGGCGAACCAGTGGGCCCACCACCTCCGCGCGCTCGGCGTCGGGCCGGACGATCGGGTCGGGCTGTGCCTGGAGCGGAGCCTCGAGCTGTCGGTGGCGGTGCTGGCGGTGCTGAAGGCCGGCGGCGCGTGGGTCCCGCTCGACCCGGACCTCCCGCGCGACCGACTGGCGTACCTGATCGACGACGCCGCCCCCGTGGTGGTGCTGACCCAGCGACACTTGCGCGGACGGCTACCCGACGACACGCCGACCGTGACCGTCGACGACGACGTGGAGGTCGAGCGGCTGGGACAGCTGCCGACCCACCGGCCGGTGGTCGCCGGGTTGTCAGCGAAGAACCTCGCGTACGTCCTCTACACCTCTGGCTCGACCGGGCGACCCAAGGGGGTGGCCAACCTACACGAAGGCGTGGTCAACCTGCTGGGGTGGGCGCAACAGGAGCTCCGGCTCGACGCGCGCGACCGGCTGCTGCAGAAGACCCCGATCGGGTTCGACGTGTCGGTGCGGGAGCTGCTGCTGCCGCTGGTCGTGGGCGCGCGGCTGGTGTCGGCGCGCCCGGGCGGCCACCTCGATCCGCGGTACCTGGCCGAGCAGATCGACGCCGCCGGCGTCACGATCACGCACTTCGTCCCGTCGATGTTGCCGGTGTTCCTCGATCACCTCCCCGCGGGGGCGTGCGCGGGCCTGCGCCACGTGTTGTCCGGCGGCGAGTCGCTGACCTGGTCGCTCCAGCAGCGGTTCGCGCGGGCGCTCCCCCACGTGGCGCTGCACCACCTGTACGGACCGACCGAGGCCACCGTGTGCGTCACCCACTGGCGGTGTGACCCGACAAAGCACCCCGGGGTGGTCCCGATCGGCGGGCCGATCGCGAACGTCCGGCTGTACGTGCTCGGCGCGGACCTCGAGCCGGCGCCCCTCGGCGCGCCGGGGGAGCTGTACATCGGCGGGGTGGCGGTGGCCCGCGGCTACTGGAACCGCCCCGAGCTCACCGCCGAGCGGTTCGTCGACGACCCGTTCACCCCTGGGGGCCGGTGTTACCGCACCGGCGACCTGGTGCGGTGGCTGCCGGACGGGGTGCTCGAGTTCCTCGGGCGCGCCGACTCGCAGGTCAAGATCCGCGGCCTCCGGGTGGAGCTCGGCGAGATCGAGGCCCGCCTGCTCGAGCTGCCGACGGTGCGCGAGGTGACGGCCGGGCTGCGGGCCGACCGGCTGGTGGCGTGGGTGGTCCTCACCCCGGGCGCCGAGCTGCAGCCGGCCTCGTGGCGCGAGGCGCTCGCGGCCTCGCTGCCGGAGTACATGGTCCCGAGCGCGTTCGTGGCGCTGGACGCGCTCCCGCTGGGGCCGACCGGCAAGCTCGATCGCCGGGCCCTGCCCGACCCCGACGCGGGTGCGGGGGTCCAGCGGACCTACGAGCCCCCGAGCGGGCCACTCGAGACGCTCCTCGCGGGCATCTGGGCCGAGCTGCTCGGCGTGCAGCGCGTGGGGCGCGACGATCAGTTCTTCGAGCTCGGCGGGCACTCGCTGCTGGTGGTGGCGATGGTCGAGCGGCTCCGCCGACACGGGCTCGCCGCCGAGGTGCGGGCCCTGTTCGCCGCGCCCACGCTGCGCGGGCTCGCCGCGGCGCTGACCGAGGCTCGGACCGCGGCGGTGCCCCCGAACCGGATCCCGCCCGGCTGCGTGGCGTTGACCCCCGAGCTGCTGCCCCTGGTCGAGCTGACCCAGGCCGAGCTCGACGGGGTGGTGGCCAGCGTGCCCGGCGGGGCCGCCGAGGTGCAGGACGTCTACCCGCTCGCGCCGCTGCAGGAGGGGATCCTGTTCCACCACCTGCTCGAGCCGGACGGCGACGCCTACCTGATCCGCACGGTGGTCGCGTTCGACGGCAGGGCGCGCCTCGACGCGTTCCTCGGCGCGCTGCAACAGGTGGTGGACCGACACGACGTGCTGCGGACGTCGGTGCATTGGGCCGGGCTGCGGCAGCCGGTCCAGGTCGTGCACCGACACGCGACGGTCCCGCGGACCGAGCTGCCGGCCGGCCCCGACGCGCTGCAGCGCCTGCTGCACCACACCGATCCCGCGCGGGTCCGGCTCGACCTGACCCGGGCGCCGCTGCTCGCGGCCACCTGCGCGGCCACCCCCGACGGCGAGTGGCTCCTCGCGCTGCACAGCCACCACCTGATCGACGACAACGTCACGCTGCAACTGATCCTGGACGAGATCCGCGCGGCGCTGGACGGGCGGCTCGCGGCGCTGCCCCCGTCGCGACCGTACCGGAACCACGTGGCCCAGGTGCGCGCGGTGGCTCCGGCCGAGCACGACGCGTGGTTCCGCGCCCAGCTCGGCGACGTGGAGGAGCCCACCGCCCCGTTCGGACTGATGGAGGTCCGCGGGCACGCCAAGGACGTGCTGGACCTCGACCCGTCGGTGGTCGAGCGCGTCCGGGCCGCCGCGCGGCGGTCCGGCGTCAGCCCGGCGGTGTTGTTCCACGTCGCGTGGGCGGTGGTGTGCGCCAAGACCGCGGGCCGAGACGACGTGGTGTTCGGCACGACGCTGTCCGGGCGCCTGTCCGGCTCGGACGGCGCCGACCGCGCGCTGGGGCTGTTCATCAACACCCTGCCGGTCCGGGTCCCGCTGGCCGGCCGGTCGGCCGCGGCCAGTGTGGCCGAGACCCAGGCCCGCCTGGCCGAGCTGTTGGTGCACGAGCAGGCCGCGCTCGCGCTGGCGCAGCGCTGCAGCCGGGTAGCACCGCCGACCCCGCTGTTCAGCACCCTGTTGAACTACCGGCGCGGAGCGGACGAGCCCGAGCGCGGGTTCACCGGGCTGCGGATGGTCCAGCTGGACGACCGCACCAACTACCCGATCTCGATCTCGGTGGACGACTTCGGCGCAGGGATGGCGCTGACCGCCCACACCACCTCGGCCCTCGAGCCCCGCCGGGTGAACCGGTACCTGGCGACCGCGATCGCGGGCCTGGTCGGGCTGCTCGAGGACACGCCGGACGCACCGGTCCTCACGCTCCCGATCCTGGCGGGCGACGAGCGGTCCGCAGCGCTCGGCGGGCCGGTCGAGCGGCACCCCGCGGGCCTGCTCCACCACGGGTTCGAGGCGCACGCCGCGGCCCGGCCGGAGGCGGTGGCGCTGACGTTCGAAGGGCGCCAGGTCACCTACGGCGAGCTGGAGCGCCGGGCGAACCAGCTCGCACACGAGCTGGTGGCGCTCGGCGTGCGCCCGGAAGACCGGGTCGCGCTGTGCCTCGACCGGGGCGAGGAGCTGGTGGTGGCGGTGCTCGGCGCGCTGAAGGCCGGCGCCGCGTACCTGCCGATCGACCCGGGCTCGCCCCCGGAGCGGGTGGCGTTCACCCTGGCGGACGGCGCCCCGCGGGTGGTGCTGACCGACCAGGCGCTGCTCCCGACGCTGGCTGCCCACGCGCCGGACGGCGCCACGCTGGTGGCGCTCGACGGCGACGCGGCGCGAGCCGCCCTGTCCGCCCGCCCCTCCGACCCGCCGCGGGTGCCGGAGCTCGCGCCTCACCACCTGGCGTACGTGATCTACACCTCCGGCTCGACCGGGCGACCCAAGGGGGTGATGGTCGAGCACCGCCACGCCTCGCGCCTGTTCGCCGCCGCCGAGGGGCTCGCCGGGTACGGCTTCGGGCCGGACGACGTGTGGACCCTGTTCCACTCGATCGCGTTCGACTTCTCGGTGTGGGAGCTGTTCGGTGCGCTGTCGCACGGGGGCCGCCTGGTGGTGGTCCCGGCGTGGCGCGCGCGCTCGGGGCCCGACCTGCTGTCCTTGCTCGCGCGGGAGCGGGTCACGGTGTTCAACGCGACCCCCAGCGCGTTCCGCGCGGTGGCGGCGGCCGACGACCCGGAGGCGCTCGCCCTGCGGTTGGTGATCTTCGGCGGGGAAGCCTTGGAGGCACACACGCTCGCGCGGTGGGTCACCCGGCACGACCCGCGGCGGGTGCGCCTGGTCAACGGCTACGGCGTGACCGAGTGCGCGGTGTTCTCGACCTTCCACCCGCTCGGCGCCGCCGATCTCGGCGCGAGCGGGGCCACCGTCGCGATCGGGCGGCCGATCTCGGACACCCGCGTGTACCTGCTCGACCCCCAGCTCGAGCCCGTGCCCGCCGGGGTGGTGGGGGAGCTGTACCTCGGCGGTGACGGCGTCGCCCGCGGGTACCTCGCCCGCCCCGAGCTCACGGCCGAGCGGTTCCTGACCGATCCGTTCCGGACCGACGGGTCGCGGCTGTACAAGACCGGGGACCTCGGTCGGCGCCGGCCCGACGGCGCGCTCGAGTTCCTCGGGCGGAACGACTTCCAGGTCAAGCTGCACGGGTACCGGATCGAGCTCGGCGAGATCGAAGCGCAGCTCACCCGGTGCGCCGGCGTGCGGGAGGCCGCGGTGTCGGCCCGGGTCAATGGTGGCGACAAGCAGCTGGTGGCCTACGTGGTGCTCGAGCCAGGGGTCGAGCTCCGACCGCTCGAGCTCCGGAACGAGCTCGGCCGGGCGCTGCCGGAGCACATGCTCCCCGCCGCGTTCGTCGGGCTCGAGCGCCTGCCGCTGAACACGAACGGCAAGCTCGACCGACAGGCGCTCCCCGCCCCCGACGCGTCGGCGCGGGTGTCGCGCCCGTTCCTGCCCCCCGAGGGCCCGCTCGAGGCCGCGCTGGCCGAGGTGTGGTGCGACCTGCTGGGCCTCGAGCAGGTCGGGCGGGACGACCGGTTCTTCGAGCTGGGAGGGCACTCGCTGCTCGCGGTGAGCCTGATCGAGCGGCTGCGTCAGCTCGGCTTCCGCGCCGAGGTGCGGTCGATCTTCGCCGCGCAGACCCTCGCCGAGGCCGCCGCCGCGCTGAAGACCGGCACCGCGCGGCCGGAGGTCCCGCCGAACCGGATCTCCGACGGCTGCGTCGACCTGACGCCCGACCTGCTCCCGCTGGTCGACCTGACCCAGGCCGAGCTCGACGGGGTGGTCGCCGGGGTCGCCGGCGGCGCGGCGAACGTTCAGGACATCTACCCGCTCGCCCCGCTGCAGGAGGGGATCCTGTTCCACCACCTGCTCCAGGCCGAGGGCGACGCGTACCTCGTGCGCACGGTGGTCGGGTTCGACACGCGGGCGCGGCTCGACGCGTTCCTCGACGCGCTGCAGCGCGTGGTCGACCACCACGACATCCTGCGCTCGGCCGTGGCGTGGGCCGGGCTGCGGGAACCCGTGCAGGTGGTCCACCGCCGAGCACCCGTCCCGCGGGTCGAGCTGGCCCCGGGCGAGCAGGCGTCGGAGCGGCTGTTGGCCGCGACCGATCCGCGCCGGGTCCGGATGGACCTGACTCGGGCGCCGCTCCTGTCCGCCACCACTGCGCAGCAGCCCGACGGGGAGTGGCTGCTCGCGGTGGTCAACCACCACCTGGTGTGCGACCACGTCACGATGGAGATGGTGCTCGCGCAGGTCCGCGGGGTGCTGCACGGAGAGCCGTTGCCGCCCGCCGCGCCGTACCGGGCGTTCGTGGCGCAGGCCCGCGCGACCCCCGCCGAGGTGCACGAGGCGTTCTTCCGCGCCCGCCTGCACGACATCGACGCGCCCACCGCCCCGTTCGGGGTGCTGGATGTGCTCGGCACCGGCGACGGGTTCGGCGAGGCTCGGGTGCCGCTCGACCCCGACCTGGCGCGCCGGGCGCGGGCCGAGGCGCGCCGCCACGGAGTCAGCGCGGCCGCGCCGTTCCACACCGCGTGGGCGGTGGTGTGCGCCCGGTGCACCGGGCAGGACGACGTGGTGTTCGGGACCGTCCTGCTCGGCCGGATGCAGGGGTCCGAGGGCGCCGATCGGGCGCTCGGCGTGTTCATCAACACCCTGCCGATCCGGTTGTCGGTCGGCGGGCGCTCCGCGCTGCAGGGGGTGACCGAGACCTGGCGCCACCTGCGCGAGCTGCTCGAGCACGAGCAGGCCTCACTCGCCCTGGCGCAGCGATGCAGCGGGGTCGCCGCCCCGCGGCCGCTGTTCACCACCCTGCTCAACTACCGCCACAGCACGACCGAGGCGCCGGCGTGGGAGGGCGTGCGCGACGTGCGGTCGGAGGAGCGGACCAACTACCCGATCACGATGTCGGTCGACGACCTCGGCCAAGACTTCTCGCTGTCGGTGCTCGCGGCGCCGGGCATCGACCCGCAGCGGGTCGCCGGGTACCTCGCCACCGCGTTCGCCGGGCTGGTCGACGCGTTGGCCCACGCGCCCGATCGGGCGCTGCGCGCGCTGGACCTGCTGCCGGAGGAGGAGCGGAGGCTCCTGCTGGACCGCGCCGCCGCCCCGGCGCCGGCGGGTGACGAGCTGGTCCACCACCGGTTCGAGCGCGCCGCCCTGGCTCAGCCGGACGCCGTCGCGGTGTCCCACGGCGAGCAGCGGCTGACCTACGCCGAGCTGGAGGGGAAGGCGAACCGCCTGGCGCGGCACCTGCGCGACCTCGGGGTCCGCCCGGACGACCGGGTCGCGCTGATGCTGAGCCGGGGCCTCGACCTGATCGTCGCGGTGGTCGCCGCGGTGAAGGCGGGCGCGGCGTACGTCCCGCTCGATCCCTCCTACCCGGAGAGGCGCACCGCGTATCAGCTGGAGGACTGCGCCCCGGCCGCGCTGATCACCGAGGCCGCCCTGCGCGACCGCCTCCCGATCCCCGGGAACACCGTGGTCCTCGACGATCCGCAGGTCCAGCACGCGCTCGCCTCGCTCCCGGCCGGGCGGTCGGTGGTGCCCGAACTCGGTCCGCACAACCTCGCGTACGTGATCTACACCTCCGGCTCGACCGGCTGGCCGAAGGGCGTCGCCATGCCCCACGCCGGGTTGGTGAACCTGCTCCGCTGGCAGCAGGCGGCGGGGATCGACCAACGGGCCCCCACCCGGACGCTCCAGTTCGCTGCGCTCGGGTTCGACGTGGCGTTCCAGGAGATCTTCTCCACCCTCGGCTCGGGCGGCGAGCTGGTGCTGCTGGACGAGCAGACCCGCCAGGACCCGGCCGCGCTGGTGCAGCTGGTGGAGGCGCGGGGCGTGGGGTGCCTGTTCCTGCCGTTCGTGGCGCTGCAGCGGTTCGCCGAGGCCGCCGCGGTCGCGGGCGCCGAGCTGCGGACCCTCCGACACGTGGTCACCGCCGGGGAGCAGCTCCGGATCACCCCGGCGATCGCCCGGCTGTTCGACCGGGCCGACGGACCGACGCTGCACAACCACTACGGGCCGACCGAGTCACACGTGGTGACCGCGCACACCCTCGCGGGCAGCCCGGAGACCTGGCCGGCGCTGCCGCCGATCGGGCGGCCGATCACCCACGCGCGGGTCCTGGTGCTCGACCCGCAGCGCGACCTGTCGCCCGTCGGCGTGGCGGGCGAGATCCACCTGGGCGGCGAGCCGATCGCCCGCGGGTACTGGAACCGGCCGGACCTCACCGCCGAGCGGTTCGTCCCCGATCCGTTCGGCCCTGGGCTGCTGTACCGGACGGGCGACCTCGGGCGGTGGCTGCCGGACGGGACCCTCGAGTACCTCGGACGGAACGACCACCAAGTCAAGATCCGCGGGTTCCGGGTAGAGCTCGGCGAGGTGGAGGCTCGGCTGGCGGAGTGCGCCGGCGTGCGCGAGGTCGTGGTGGTCGTCCGAGGCGACGCCGGCGACCAACGGCTGGTGGCGTACGTGGTGCTCGAGCCCGGGGCCTCGTGGGAGGTCGCGGCGGTGAAGGCGCAGCTCGCGGGATCACTCCCCGAGCACCTCGTCCCGAGCGCGTTCGTCCGGCTGGAGGCGCTGCCCGTCAGCCCGAACGGCAAGGTGAACCGAAGTGCCCTCCCGGCGCCGGACGACGCCGCGGTCGCGACCCGGGAGTACGCAGCGCCGGTCGGACCGGTCGAACAGGCGCTGGCGACGATCTGGGCCGACCTGTTGCACCTCGGGCGGGTGGGGCGGCACGACCAGTTCTTCGAGCTCGGGGGCCACTCGTTGCTGGTCGTGCGGCTGATCGACCAGCTGCGCCAGCGGGGCCTGCACGCCGGGGTGCGCGACGTGTTCACCGCGCCGGTGCTCGCCGACCTCGCCCAGCGCGTCCGCCCGGCGGCACGGCCCGAACCCGACGCGCCGCTGCTCGAGCTGACCGAGGCCGAGCGCGCGGCGCTCGAGGCCGACGTGCCCGCCGGCGAGGTGCGAGACGTGTACCCGTTGGCGCCCCTCCAGCAGGGGATCTTGTTCCACCACCTGCTCCAGACCGAGGGCGACGCCTACCTGTTGCGGTGGATCGTCGGCTTCGACAGCCGCGCCCGCCTCGACGCGTGCCTGGCCGCGCTGCAGCAGGTGGTCGACCGCCACGACATCCTCCGGACCTCGCTGCACTGGGTCGGCCTGCGCGAGCCGGTGCAAGTGGTGCATCGGCGGGTCCCGGTGCGGGTGATCGAGCTCGACGGCGACCCGAGCGCGCTGCTGGCCGCCACCGACCCCCGCCACACCCGGCTGGACCTGACCCGCGCGCCGCTGTTCGACGCCCACGTGGTGCACGACCCGGCCACCGGCGCGCACCAGCTCGCGGTGCGGTGCCACCACGTCCTGGTCGACCACGTGAGCGTCGGGCACGTGTTCGCCGAGCTGCGGGCGGTGCTGGACGGGCGTTCGGACACGCTCCCGCCGCCGGCGCCGTACCGCGCGTTCGTCGCGCACACCCGAGCCACCCCGGCCGCCGAGCACGAGCGGTACTTCCGCGGGCGGCTGGGCGACGTCGACGAGCCCACCGCGCCGTTCGGGGTGACCGACGTCCACGCAGCCGGGGCCGCGGTCGGTGAGGTCGTGTCCCCGCTCGACCCGCTGCTGACCGAGCAGGTCCGGGCGGTCGCGCGCCGGTCCGGGGTGAGCCCGGCGGTGCTGTTCCACGTGGCGTGGGCCCGGGTGTTGGGCGCGCTCACCGGTCGCGGCGACGTGGTGTTCGGCACGACCTTGTCCGGGCGGATGCACGGCGACGACCACACGGTCGGCCTGTTCATCAACACCCTGCCGATCCGGGTGGCGTACACCGGTCGCTCGGTGGCGGAGTGCCTGGCCGACACGCACCGACAGCTGGCCGAGCTGCTGGAGCACGAGCAGGCGCCGCTCGCGCTCGCCCAGCGGTCGAGCCGGGTGCAGCCGCCGACCCCGCTGTTCACCAGCCTGTTCAACTACCGCCACGACACCTCGGGGCAGGCCGAGCTGCCGGGCATCCACCTGATCGGCGCGGACGATCGGACGAACTACCCGATCACCGTGTCGATCGACGACGGCGACGGGCTCGCGACGACCGTGCAGTGTGCGTCGGGGATCGACCCACACGAGGTGAGCGGGTACCTCGCCGCCGCGGTGGCCGGGCTCGTGGGCGCCGAACCCGACCGCCTGTTGTCCTCCCTCCCGATCCTCACCGACGACCAGCGGCGCAGGCTCCTGCCCGACGAGCCGCGCGACTTCGGGGAGGGGCTGCTCCACCTGCGGTTCCGCGCCCAGGCCGCGCTGCGGCCCCACGCCCTCGCCGTGTCGTTCGACGGCCAGTCCCTGACCTACGGCGCCCTCGCCGACCGCGCACACCAGCTCGCGAACCACCTCGTCCACCTCGGCGTCCGCCCCGACGACAGGGTCGCCGTGTGCCTCGACCGCGGCGTGGAACTCGTCGTCGCCGTCCTCGGGATCCTCGCGTCCGGCGCCGCCTACGTGCTCGCCGACTGCCGACCCGTGGCGCTGGTCACCGACGCCGCCC
>JBEBJC010001461.1:0-1684 GCA_040080105.1 Myxococcota bacterium | reverse complement strand
CCGGGCGGGGCTCGACCTCTCCGTCGGCCTCGCCGGTCGCCCGATCGAGCAGGTCCGCCGCGAGGTCCCGCAGGTCTGGCGGACACGGCTGAGCCAGGGTGACGTGGTCGCCGCGCACCACCAGCACCGGCTCGGGCAGGTCGTGCTGCTGGGCCAGCTCCCGCGCGCGGGCGAGCCACCCCTGCGCCGTCTCCGGGTCCACGCCGTCGGCGTCGGCGGCGGCCCCCCCGCGGGGGAGCGCCGGGTGGCGCCCGTGGATGCGGCGAGAGGGGTCCACCACTACTCCAGCGGCGCGCCGTTCGCGATCCACTCCCGGATCGGGTCCACGGTGGCGGCCGGCAGCAGCCCCGTGTCGAACGGCATCGGGGACTGGAACGGGCTCGGCGCGGACACCACCTGCCACAGGGCGCTGTTGTCCGGGTCGCCGGCGACCACCACCATCCCGTAGCCGGAGGTGAGGTCGGTCACGAGGTCGGTGTGCAGCTCGGGGTACTGCGCCGTGTGGCAGCGGTCGCAGTGATCGACGAACAGGGCCTGCACGCCGGTCCAGGTCGCGTCGTACCCCGCGCTCGCGGTGTCGCCGCTGTCGGTCGTCTTCTCGCCATTGCACCCAGCTGCCGCCAAGACCAGAATCGCGTTCCGCATGGCCTGCACCGTACTGGGGCCGGTGGGCGTCGTCAAAGGCTTTGGTTCGGAGGGTGCGTGGCGCGTTCGATCACACAGGTGGCAGAGTCACTCGGGTTGACGCCGGCGGAGTGGGACGCGTGGGGGCCCGACCGGGCGAAGATCGCGCTGTCGGCGGTGGGGCCGCCGCGCGACGCCGCTCGGCTGGTGCTGGTGAGCGCGATGACCCCGACGCCGGCCGGGGAGGGCAAGACCACCACCTCGATCGGGCTGGTCCAGGGGCTGCAGCACCTCGGCAAGCGGCCGGTGGTGTGCCTGCGCGAGCCGTCGCTCGGGCCGGTGTTCGGGGCAAAGGGGGGCGGGACGGGCGGCGGCAAGAGCCGGCTCCACCCGGCCGACGCGATCGACCTGCACTTCACCGGCGACCTGCACGCGATCACGGCCGCGAACAACCTCCTCGCGGCGATGGTCGACAACCACCTGCACCAAGGCACCGAGGACAAGAAGGTCGACCCCGGTCGGGTGGTGTGGCGGCGGGTGCTCGACATCAACGACCGGGCGCTGCGGCAGGTGGTCACCGGCCTCGGCGCGAACAACGGGGTGGTGCGCGAGGCGGCGGTCGACATCACCGCCGCGAGTGAGGTGATGGCGGCGCTGTGCCTCGCCGAGTCGATGGACGACCTGCGGGCGCGGATGGCCCGGATGATCGTCGGGTTCGACGCGGAGGGGGGGCCGATCACCGCCGGCGACCTCGGCGCCACCGGCTCGCTCACCGCGCTGCTGTTCGACGCGATCCGGCCGAACCTGGTGCAGACGATGGAGGGCGCCCCGGCGATCGTCCACGGCGGCCCGTTCGCGAACATCGCGCACGGCTGCTCGTCGGTGCTCGGGACCCGGGTGGGCCTCGCGCACGCCGACTACGTGGTGACCGAGGGCGGGTTCGCGTTCGACCTCGGCGGAGAGAAGTTCCTCGACATCAAGTGCCGCTCGGCCGGGCTGAACCCCGCGGCGGTGGTGTTGGTGGCCACCGCGCGCGCGCTGCGGTGGCACGGGGGCGGGG
>JBEBJC010000330.1:0-8237 GCA_040080105.1 Myxococcota bacterium | reverse complement strand
ACGACCGGGTCCCCGAGGTGGCGCAGCCCGCGCCGCGGGTCCGCGCCGAGCCGCTGCCCGAGATGCTGAAGGTGCTGAACCGCCACCGGGTGCCGCTCGCGGACCTCGCGCGGTCCGAGCAGCCGCTGTTCTGGGTGACGCCGGGGCAGGCCGAGGAGCTCACCGCCGTCACCACCGACGGGTTCCCGTGGCGGGTGTTGGTGCTCACCGAGGGCCAGGTGCTCACGCTGCACCAGCAGGCGCCCGCGCACAGCCCGCTGAGGCTCACGTCGAACGCCGACGTGGACTTCGTGCGGCGGGTGATGGACCAGCGGAGCCGGGTGCGTAGCGTGACCGTGCCGCTCCCCGAGGGTCGGCTCGAGGTGCGGCTGCACCTCGAGGGTCCGGTGCCGGACTGGGGCCCGGGGATCCCGTTCTGCGTGGTGGGTCCGAGCGGGGTGGTCGAGCACGGGGGGATCGACGGCCGCACGGTGCGGCGGTCCGACGGGCGCACCCGCGAGCTGGCCGCGGCGTGGTCGTTGCCGCGGGTGAGCCTGGTGCTGCGCGACCGGCTCGGCCACGTGCTCGCCGAGTCCCACCTCCGCGCCGCGCTCGCCGCCGCGCACACCCTCGCTGCGCCGCCAGGGGAGGAGGCAGACGGTCGGCTGCTCGGCGCAGTGCTCGCCGCCGTCGGGATCCCCCAGTTCGTCCAGGACGGGGACCGGGTGACCACCGAGGTCGCGCTGCCGCTGCAGTGGCCCGAGCACCTGCGGGACGCGCCGCTCGCGCCGGGCGGCGTGTCGTTGCGGCGCCTGCTCGCCGCGCTCGGCACCGACGACGTGGTTCCGGTACCGGATCTCGACCGGTTGCTCGCCCTCGACGACCTCGAGCGTCGACTCGGGTACGGCCACTTCTCCCACCCGACGCTCGAGGGTCGGCCGCTGTTCGGCGTCGGTCGGTTCGCCGACCGCTGGGTGTGGCTCGACGACCCGCAGATGTGGACCCACCCGGGGCTGCAACAGGTGGTGTGGGTGCGCGCCACGTTCCAGGCGCGCGACGTGGACCCGGTGTTCCGGATCACCCACCGCCCCCACGCCGAGCTCGCCGGCGCGGTGCGCGCGGGGGCGGCGGAGCAGCCGTGGGACTCGGGGTGGCGCGCGATGCTCGGCCGCCTCCAGGCCATCGAAGCCGAGCGCGGGTGGGCGCAGCACGCGGGCGGGCCGATCACGGCCGGCCGGGTCGAGGGGCTCGGCCGCTTGGCGTTGATCCACCTCGCCGGGCTGGTGGGCGCCACCCACGTGCCGCTGCTGGTGCCGTCCGACGGCGGTGGCCGGCGCAGCCTCGACGAGATCCGGTTCCACCCGGCCGCCCGGGTGGTGGCGCGGCGGGGGGTGCGCCTCGGAGAGCCGTGGACGTTCGCGCTCACCCGCGACGAGCTGCGCGCGGTCTCCGGTGTGTCCGCCGGTGCCACCCCGTTCCCGCTCCGCCTGCGGTACGACGACGGCCCCGAGGTCTGGCGGAGCCTGCCCGACTCGGATCGCGGGTGGCTCGTGCGGAGCGAGATCCGGGTGTCGGGGCTGCGCGGGTGGCTCGGGCTGCGTCTGCCGTTCGATCCCACCCCCGGCGTCCTGCTGCGCACCACCGGGGCGCTGGCCGGGCTGTCCGACATCGAGCGGAGCGTGCCGTGCCACGGCCTGTTGTGGACCGAGGACGAGTCGCCGACGCTCGGCGCCGAGCAGCGTCGCCAGGCGCAGCTCGCCGGGCTCCGGCTGTACCAGTCGCTGGTCGAGGTGTTGGACCGCCCCCCCTCCCCGGAGACCGAGGCGGCGAGGCGGTATGGGATCCCGTTCGTCGAGCTGGTGTGGCGGCGGTCGAACGACCTGACCGGCACCGCGCGAGAGCTCGCCCGCCGGATCGACCTCGACCTGGTGACCGGCGAGCGGTGGGGCACGCTCGAGCAGTGGCTGCGCACGCCCCCGGCCGACCGACCAGCGGTGCGAGACGTGACGCCGCCCGAGGTCGACCCGCAGCTCGTGTCGGGGCCGCCCGAGCCCACCAGCGGACTCCAGAGCCGGTTGGTGGAGGCGATCGGGGCGAAGGGACTGGTGGTGATCGTGACCCGCAACCCACACGCCACGCCGAGCTCGCTCGCGTGGGTCGAGGCGGAGTCCCACCGCTCGCGGGTGGTGATCGGGGTGAACTCCGGTCACCCGGGGGTGCGGGAGGCGCTAGAGCGCGACGGGCCCGGCCGGGAGGTCCTGCTGCTGGAGCTCGTACGGCTGGTGTGTCGATGGGGCCGCGAGTGGGGCCTGGCGTTCGACCTGGCGCGGGCGCAGGAGGCGCTGATCGGGCAGCGGTACGGCGCCGGCTGACGCCGAGGCCCGATTCGTGTTGCAGGTCCGGCCGGCGTTGGGGTTAGATCCCTTCGTTCGACGCCGCCAGGACGGGTCGGAACAGCGCGGGGGACGCCATGGTTCGTTGGGTGTGGGCCGGACTGTTGGCCGGACTGTGGGCCGGTTGTGGGCTTTCGTACTACCCGAGCGAAGACAAGCCCGACGTCCCCGAGACTTCGTCGTCGGTGGAACTCGACACCGCGGTCGAGACGACCCCGCCCACCGACGCGGACGCCGACACGGACAGCGACGCCGACACAGACAGCGACGCCGACGCGGATGCCGATTCCGACGCGGACAGCGACGCCGACGCGGACAGCGACGCGGACGCCGACAGCGACGCCGACGTGGACACCGGCACCCCTCCGGCCGTCCCCGCTGCCCCGCTCGACGGCCATTGGGTGGGCACGATCCACATCGACTACGAGCTGAACGTCCCGGTGGTCGGGTTCACGTCCACCTGCGACGGGCCGGTGGACCTGACGGTGTCCGCTGCGGCCCCGGTCCAGATCGACGGCACGTTGTCGTGCAACTGGCCGCTGCTCGACATCGTCGCCCAAGCGGCCCTCGGGCCGGTCGACGGGACGTTCACCGGAGCGATCGCGGGAGCCGCGGTGAGCGGTTCCACCTCGGGAGCGTCGGACACGGGGGAGTTCGACTGGAGCGAGTCGTGGTCGTCGACCGCGTACGGCACCACCTTCACCGCCACGTTCTCGAAGGGCGGGATCCTGACCGACGTGTACGACGTGGTGATCGACGTCGAGTGGGACGGCCCCTGAACCCGCCCCAGGGGCTCGTTCGCGCAGTTGTGCTGGTCGGGTTGCTCACGACCTGGAACGCCGGGTCCGACCTGGGGTCCGACGGCAGCGCGGGCCGGATCGCGCTGGGCCTCGCGGTGACCTGCGGCGGGCTGGTCGGCGGTGGGAGCGTGTGGCTCGGCCGGAGCTCGTGGGCCGGGCTCGGGTGGCGCGGGGGCGACACCTCCTCCGACACGGCCCGGCTCGTCGGGCTCGGCCTCGCGCAGACCGCGGTGATCGTGTGCGCGGTGGCCGCGGCGTACGGGTGGATGGGCGGCACGGCGGCGGTGGCGGAGCTGGCCTGGCGGTGCGCGACGATGCCGGTGGAGGAGCGCCTGTTCTTCTTCGCCGCTGGGGTGCGCAACGCGTTCGTGGAGGAGTCGCTGTTCCGGGGTGACCTGTTGCCCGCGCTGACCGCGCGGGTGGGCGCGCCCGCGGCGGTGGTGGTGAGCGCCGCGATGTTCGCGCTGTTCCACCGGTCCCTCGACCCGCTCCCGCTGGGGATGAAGTTCGGGTTCGGGTTGCTGTTCGGCTGGTCCGCCGCCCGGACCGGCTCGTTGTTGCCGTCGGCCCTGTCCCACGCGGGGATGTGGACGATCCTCGGCGACAGCTGACTACCGGACGATCCAGGTAGCGCGGGCCTGCTCCGCCAGCCGCCGGTCCCACGAGCGGCGCGGGTCGGCGCGCACCGCGGCCTCGGCCCACAAGAACCGAACCCGCGCCAGGTCGGAGTCCACCGCCCGTCGATGCGCGACCGCGGCCAGCTCCGGCCCCACGATCCACTGCGTGGGCTCGCGCGCGTCCCACCCCCGCGCGCGCTCGACCTCGTCGATCCGGTCGAGCAGAGCGTCGCCGTCTGCGGATCGAGCGCCGGCGCGGCCGGCCCAGCATGCTGCCAGCGCGCGCGCCACCGTCGGCCGGTTCGCCGCCTGCCAGACCCGATCGAGCGGGGCGTGCGCCACCGCCTGGGCCCACGAGCGCTCCGCGTCTTCACACCGCCCCTCCGACGCCGCTTGCAGCGCCAGCGACCGGTCGGACAACGTCAGCCGGGCCACCTGCTCGGCCGACACCACCCGGACCGCGGCCGGCATCCGCACCTCGCCGCGGGCGAACACCGGGCGCTCGGGCAACAGCAGCGGCCACTCGGCGCGGGTCGCGGGCCACACGCCGGACTCCCCGAGCAGCACCACTCCGAGCTCGTACTCCCCCACCGTCAACCCGGGGGGAACGGACAGCGCGAACCGCCCGGTGAACAGCTCCTCCGGTCGCCAGCCGGCCGGAGCCACCCAGTCGTACCCCGGGGGGAGCTCCCAGCTCGCCCGGACCCGCGAGCCGTCGGTGAGGAACACCACCACCCGATACGGCGCCCCGGAGCCCGCCGTGAGCCCGAGCTCCACCGACAGCCCCCCACCCGGCGCGACCTCGGGGGCGCCGAGGGACAGGCCCACCAGCGCCACCCCGCCGTCGAACCCGACCCGGGTCTGCGGGCCCACCCAGTCGCGCCGGAGGAACAGGTCGCGCCGGATCCCGAGCCCGCCCACCTCCACGAACCGATCGCGGACCTCTCGGGCGTCGAGCACCCCGGGGACATCGAGCCACACGAGGTCTGCGCCCGGGTTGCGCTCGACCAGCTCGTGGTCGACGACCTCCGGATCGACGCCGAACACCGCGAACGGGAGGTCGACGAGGCCGTGCAGGTCTCGGATCCACACCCGATCCCCGCCGGTCCACAGCTGGGACCCGACCCCTCCGTCTGCGACGACCGGCCGCCGGTCGAGCCGCAGCCGGTCGAACGACTCGACCGCCCGCTCCAGCCGCTCCGCGCCCGCGGGAGCCGACCCCTCGGGGGACCGACTGAACCGGAAGGCGAACAGCAGCTGCGGCAACAGGCCCACCGCGAGCGCGAGCCCGGGCCCGTGGCGCAGCTCGTCGATCCGATCCGACAGCTCACCCACCCCCACGCCGACCAACACCGCGGCCGGCACCGCGAACAGCGACACGTACCGGTAGGCCCCCAGCGCGTCTCCGCCGGCGCCGAGGTGGAACGCGAGGCCGGTGAGCACCAACGCGACCGAGAGCCCGACCGGCGGGCGACGCCACTGCGCGAGCACCGGCAGCGCCGCCGCTACGGTGACCACCGCCGGGAGCACCGCGCCGGCCGCCGCCTCGAGCAGGAACACCGCGGTGACCACCCACGCGCCGACGCCGCGCCAACCCGTCGCGCCCGCGGCGCCGAACACCAGCAGCGGCACCAGCGCCGTCACGCCGGTGTCGCGCGCCAGGTCCCCGAGCTGCGACCAGCCGCGCATCCCCGGATCGAGCAACCCGACCGGACCCAGCTTGGCGAAGTACGTCGTGGGCAGCTCCTGCGCGAAGTACACCATCCGCGCGATCTCGGTGGCGAGCGCAGCCCCGCCCACCACCAGCGCCCAGCGCACCAGACGGGACCGAGCCCCGTACGGGCCCCGGGCGGCCGCCGCGGTGGCGAGGGCCGCGGCCGCCCCGTACACCACCCCCTCGGGACGGGTCACCGCCACCACCGCGAACACCGCTGGGCCCAACCAGTCGCGGTCCCCGGCGTACGAGGCCCGCCACACCCCTGCCGCGAGCAGCAGCGAGAACCACGGGTTCTCGAGCCCACTCTGCGACCAGATCGCGTGTGGGGCGAACGCGGCGAGGGCCGCAGCGGCGGCGATCGCTCCGTACGGCGGGTCCTTGGCGATCGGCCGGACCGCCAGGTACACCAACGGGATCGCCGCCACGCCGAACAGCAGGCCGAGGATCCGCGAGGTCGAGAACGGGTCGGCCCCGAGCGCCGTGGCGGCGGCGATCAGCGCGACCCACGACGGGTTCGAGAACCCTTCGATCCGCTCGAGGCCCACCTGGGCGACCACGCCATCTCCGGCGGCGAGGCTCCGGGCGAACGTGAAATCGAGCGCCGCCGGGGCCACCTCCCAGCTCCACAGGGGCAGCTGGAGCGCGACCGCCACCCCGCCCGCCGCGCACAGGGCGGCCACTCGAATCCGCCGTTCGTCCACCGGTCGAAGGTACTGTGGGGGGCGTCCCACCACCAGCCCGATCGTCCGATGGCGCAGCGGGCGCCGGTGCGGTAAACGGAAAAGCCGTGTCCCGCGTGTCCCCGCCAGCCACCGGAGCGACCCCACCCGTCCGGGTGCGACCCGAGACCGGGCTGTGGGGCTTGCTCAGCCGCCGCGTCCCCGCGCTCGGGGCGCTGCGCACCTACAGCTGGGCCCAGGGGCGCGCCGACACCCTCGCTGGGCTGACCGTCGCCACCGTGGCGGTGCCCCAAGCGATGGCGTACGGGATCGCCGCCGGGGTCTCGGCCGAGCACGGCCTGTACACCGCGATCGTGATGACCGCGGTGGGGGCGGTGCTCGACTCGAGCAAGCAGCTCATCAACGGGCCGACCAACGTGATCTCGATCGCGGTGCTGTCGGCGCTCGCCACGTTCCCGGCAGACCAGAAGGTGCAGGGTGCGATCACCCTCGCGCTGCTGATCGGCGCGTTCCAGACCGCGATCACCCTGCTCCGCCTCGGCGACCTCACCCGGTACATCTCCCACTCGGTGGTGGTCGGGTTCACCGCCGGCGCGAGCCTGCTGCTGGTGCTCGATCAGATGCGCAACCTGTTCGGTTGGGCGTCGAAGGGCGATCCACACGACCACTTCCTGGTGCGCCTGTGGCACACCTGGTCCGAAGGCGGCGCGCCCCACGGGGCCACGATCGCGATCGGCCTCACCACCATGGTCGCGATCGTCGCGCTCAGGTGGGGCAAGCGCCGCCTCGGCTGGGTGCTGTTCCCGGAGCTGCTGCTGGTGGTGATGGCGATGACCGCGATCACCGGGTGGCTCCACCTCGACGAGAGCGGGGTGAAGGTAGTGGGCGCGATCCCCGCGAAACTCCCGTCGTTCGCGCCTCCGGTGCTCGACCTGGAGCAGGTCCGGGACCTGTCCGGCAGCGCGCTCGCGATCGCGACGTTGGGGCTGCTCGAAGCGCTGGCGATGGCGAAGAACATCGCGGCGGTGACGGGGCAGAAGCTCGATCTGAACCAGCAATGCCTGTCCGAAGGCCTCGCCAACATGACCGGGAGCTGCTTCCAGTGTATCCCCGGCTCGGGCTCCCTCACCCGATCGGCGATCAACCAGCAGGCCGGCGCGCAGACGCAGTGGTCCGGGGTGATCAGCGCCGCCGCGGTCGCGCTGATCATGGTGGTGTTCGCGCCGTACGCCGCGTACGTCCCGCGATCCGCGCTCGCAGGTCTGCTGATCGTGTCGGCGTTCGGGATGATCGACTGGCGCGGCCTGTGGTTCCACCTCCGCGCCACCCCGTTCGACGCGGTGATCGTCACCCTCACCGGGTTCGCCGCGGTCGCGATCTCGGTCGAGTTCTGCATCCTGATCGGGGTGATCTTCTCGTTCCTGCTCGCCGTGCCGCGCGCGGGCCGGATGACGATGACCGAGTTCGTGCTCGACCGGGACGGGGTCGTGCGCGAGCGTGAGCGCGACGAGCCGTGTGACGAGCGCGTCCTGATCTTCGGGCTCGAAGGAGAGCTGTTCTTCGGCTCGGTGATCGCGATCGACGAGCACCTGGACGAGATCGCGCACCGCGCGCGCGACGTGGTCGTGCTGCGGGTGAAGCGGATCCGCAACCCCGACGCGGTCGGCCTGTACGAGCTCGCCCAGTTCGCGCGCAAGATGCACGAGCGCGGCGTGCGGCTGCTGCTCGCGGGAGCGCGGCAGGACCTGCTGGTCGGGCTGCGGAAGACCGGGCTGATGGACGAGATCGGGGAGGACCAGGTGTTCACCGAGCGCGCGATGCGGGGCACGAGCTCGGTCGAGGCGATCCGGGCCGCGTACGCCTACCTCGGGCGGGTCGACGCCGACACGCCCGCAGGCGCCACCCCGGCCCCCGCGGTACGACACGTGCAGGACTGACACCCTCCGGCAGCGGCGGGCATGGAGGGGTGATGCTCGCCGTCTCGCTGTTCGTGTCCACCCCTGCTGCGGCGGCGGGCGGGGTGTTCGTAGGGCGGGCCGGAGACCCGGTCC
>JBEBJC010000329.1:0-8239 GCA_040080105.1 Myxococcota bacterium | reverse complement strand
CGAGCGCGCCCGCGACCACCCCCGCCGCCACCGCACGTACTCGACCCCGAACAACCCGACGATCGCGCTCACCAGCACGCCGGCGAGCCCTACGCGCCACGCGGCGGGGTCGAGCGCGGTGAACACCAACACCACCCCCACCAGCACCGGGGCGACGAACACCCGGACCACCACCAGCCGCGCGAGCACCGTGGGCACCGCCGCGCGGGTCGCGGACGCGAGATCGGGGAGCGGCTCGGAGGACGGCATCAGTGGTTCCCCTACCACCGCTGGTCGAGGCCGCGCGCCCGCCGGAGCGCGGCCTGGGCGATGGTGAGCCGGGCGCGGGCCCCCACCACCCCCACGCTGGCCTGGAACGCGAGCGTCTCGGCGTCGCGAGACTGCAGGGGCGAGATCGTCCCGGCCGCCAACCCCCGCATCGCCACCTCGGCCGCCCGCGCGGTCAGCGTGGCCTGCTCCTCCGCCAGCGCCAACTGCTCGGTCGCCACCGCGAGGTCCCGCTCGGCGTCGCGCGCCTCCCGCGCCACCCGCACGACCTCCGCGTCGCGGAACGCGGTGGCGGCGACCCGATCGGCCTGGGCCTGGTCGAGCCGCCCGTACCGCAGCCCGCCGTCGTACAGCGCCCAGCTCGCGCTCACCCCGAGCCGGTACGCGGTGTTCGAGGTCGTCGGGAACGGCTCGGTCTGCGCGAGGCCGGTCGCGGTGGCCGAGATCGTGGGGAGGTGGCGCAGCCACGCGGCGTCCACCCTGGCGTCGGCCGCTCGGTGCTGCGCGTCGGCGGCGGCGAGCGCCGGTCGCGCGATCGGCGCGGGCTCGGACGCGGGCGGCGGCGGGATCGTGACCACCACCGGCCCATCGACCCCGAGCATCGCCCCAAGGCCCTCGCGCGCCTTGTCGAGCCCGGCATCCGCCGCCACGAGCTCGCTCTTCCGCTTCGCCACGTCCGCCTGCGCGGCGAGCTCGTCGACCGGGGTCGCGGTCCCGGCCACCACCGCGACCCGGGTGGCCTCCAGGTGCGCCTGCGCGACCTCGAGCGCCCGGGTCGCCGCCTCGACCACCCCGGCCGCGGCCTCGACCGACGCCGCCGCGCCCACCAGCGCCGCCTCGAGCTGGATCGAGGCCTCCTCCGCCGACCGGCCCGCCGCCTCGGCCGCGTGGGTCGCCGCGCGCCACTCGGCCCACGCGGACGGCGCGAACAACGGCAGCTGCGCCGTCGCCGCCACGTTCCACACCTCGAGCGGCTGGATCGTCACCGCGGCGATGTCGGGCGCGGTCGGCGGGTCGGACCCGGGGGGCACCGGCAGGCTCGCGAACAGCTGCCCGAACACCTCACCGAAGTCGAACACCACCTCCGAGTCGTTGCGGGTGTAGCCCCCAGACACCGCCACGATCGGCATCCACGCGGCCATGGCCTGGCGCGACACCCCGCGGGCGGCGGCGGCGCGGGCCTCCACCTGCCTGAGATCGGGCCCGTCGGCGTGCAGCCGGTCCAGCGCCTCCGACAGTGTGAGCTCGACCAGCGCCCCGCCTGGTTCCTGCGCCAGCGCTGCCCCTGCCCACCACCACATGTGACCTCCCGCCCCTCGCCCAGCAAGACGGATGCCAACCGCGCGACGCCGGTCCCGACCCGGTCGAGCCACCGGGGCGTCGGGAACCCGAACACCCTACAGCCGGGCCGCGCCCGGGCCGACGAGGACGGGGGAGGTCCGATGGTGTGGTTGGTGTGGGGATGTGGCGGCGGCACGACGTTCGACGAGTCCACCCCGCCACCCGAAGGGGACGCGGACACGGACGCCGACGCCGACGCCGACTCGGATACGGACGCGGACACCGACGCCGATCCCGGGGAGCTCGCGGCGTGGGTGGTCACCTCGATCGCGGTGGCCGGGCGGTTCGACGGGTTCGACCTCGACGGCGACGGCGACGGCGACAACGCGCTGTGGGCGATGAAGCTCGCGGTCGACCCGGCGCTCGCGACCGCGCTGACGAGCTCGACGGTGGAGATCGTGGTGCAGCTCGCCGACGTCCACGACTGGCAGGACGACCCGGCGGTGCGGGTCGGGGTGCTGTCGGCCGAAGATCCGGAAGGGGACGGCACGTTCGACGCGGGGCCGTCGGTCGACGCCACCGGCGCGGCGCTGGTGGCGGTCGAGACGCCGCTCGCGGCCGGCGCGTACGAGGTGGTGCTCGCCGACGACACCCTGGTGGTCGGCGCGATGACGCTCGAGGCGTCGACCCCGATCCACGTCGCGGGGGAGCCCACCGCGCAGGCCCACCCGGGCCGGTTCGGGTGCGCGATCCCGATCGACCGGCTGCTGGCCGCGTTCGAGGCTGCCGGCGTCGACCCGGGCGCGCTCGAGGGGCTCGACGCGCTCGCCGACCTCGACACCGATCAGGACGACGAGCCGGACTCGATCTCGGCCGCGTTCGCGTTCGACGCCGCTCCGGCGCTCATCGCCCGCTGAACGACCACCCGGCGGCCACGGTGACGGTCGGCGGGTGCGCGTAGCCGCGGAACAGCCCGTCGAGGGAGTCCGCAGCGGCTTCACCCGCGGCGTCCCACGCGGCGGCGGCGAGCGGGTTCGGCTCGAACGCGGGCGCGATCGTGGTGGACGACCCCACGGTGAAGCTCCACCCCACGCCGACCCGCAGGTGGAGCTGGCGCCACAGCCGCTGGTCCCACCCGAGCTCGGCGCCCACCAGGTGCAGCGCGGCGGTCGCGTCGAACTCGACCGGGTCGGGGTCGAAGCCGAGCGGGCCCCCGCCGGTGGGGATCTCGACCCCGCCGAGCCCCTCCACGATCTCCTGCGCGGTGGCGGAGCCCCCCAGCCCGGCGAACGTGTACGCCCCGTGCAGGTACAGCCCGAGACCCGGCGCGAACCGCCAGCCGGCCTCGGTGCGCCACACCACCGAGCCGTCGAGCGCGGCGTCGACCAGCTCGGACTCGGAGTCGGTCCACGTGGGGTCGAGCGCGCCGATCCCGGCCTCGATCCCGTCGAGGTACGGGTCGGGCAACAGCCCCACCTGGGTCGCGACGCGCAGCCGCGGCCCGAACTCCGACAACACCCCTACCCCCACGTCGATCGGCGCGGTGGTCACGAGCTCCGGGCGAACCGAGGGCGGCGCGGCGGCCGCAGTGAGCGAGAGCCACATGGCGAGAGCGTCCCACGCCGGTGGTTCCCCGCGGTGTCGCCCGGGTGACGCCCCCCGTTCGGAGGTCCGTACGGGCCTGTACGGGAACCCGTACACCGCCGCCGGACCGCCGGCGGCCCCACCGGCCTCCGTCCCCTGGCACGGGTCCTGCTAACGTCCCCGGCGGGAGGACTCGGATGCGGACCCAGGTCGTGGCGGGCGTCGTGATCGCCGTACCGGTGCTGTTGATCGGCGCGCGGCTCGTGACCCAACAGTGGGCGCTGTCCGGCCCGCCCGGCGGCTCGGCGACGATCGAGGGCGACCGGGTGTCGGTCAGCGCGAAGATCGGCGCCCGGCTGATCTCCCTCGAGGTCCACGAGGGCGATCGGGTGGAGGCGGGCCAGCTGCTGGCGACGCTCGACTGCTCCGAGCCCCAGGCGGCGCTCGACGAGGCGCGGGCGCGTCTGCAGGCGTCGATGGCCCAGGCGAACGCGGCGATGGCGCAGGCCGAGGCGGCGGGGGTGCAGACCTCGTCGGCGTGGGTCGCGTCCCAGGCCGCGGCCGCGCAGGCCGACGCGGTGAGCTCCCAGAGCGACGCCGCCAGCCGCCAGGCCGAGCGGGTGGCCGCGCTCGACGACGGCACCTCGAAGGCCGCGCTCGACCAGTCGGCGACCTCGGCCGACGCCCTGTCGCACCAGAGCCTCGCGGCGCAGGCCCAGGCCCAGGTGGCGCGCCTGCAGGTGGGGATGGCCAAGGGCCAGGCCGCCGCAGCCGCCGCGAACGCCCAGGCCGCGGCCGAGCAGGTGCGCGCGGTCGAGGCCTCGGTGTCGCGCGCCGAGCTCGCGGTGGCCGAGTGCAAGATCGAGGCGCCCCGCAGCGGGATCGTCGAGACGCTGGCGTTCGAGATCGGCGAGCTCGTCGGGCCCGGGATGCCGGTGGCGGCGCTGGTCGACCTGCACGAGGTGAGCGCCACGTTCTACCTCCCGAACGCCGAGCTCGGCGGGGCGAAGGTCGGTCAGACGGCCCGGGTCGAGGCGGACGCCTGGCCCGGCCGCGCGTTCGACGGGCGGGTGGTGCGCGTGGGCCCGGAGGCCGCGTTCACCCCGCGCAACGTGCAGACCCGCACCGATCGGGACCGGCTGGTGTACCCGGTCGAGATCGAGATCCCGAACGCCGAGGAGCTGCTGCGGCCGGGCATGCCGGTGCAGGTCACCCTGCGGGAGCAGTGATGAACACCCTCGTCGCGACCGACGTGGTCCGGCGGTTCGGGCCGACGGAGGCGCTCGCCGGGTTGTCGATCACCCTCGGCAAGGGCGAGCTGTACGGCCTGGTCGGGCCCGACGGCGCCGGCAAGACCACCGCGGTGCGCGCGTTCGCGGGCCTGCTCGACCCCGACGCGGGCAGCGTGACCGTGCTCGGCGTCGATCCGCGCTCGCGCGAGGCGCGGGAGCACATCGGGGTGATGCCCCAGCGGTACGCGCTGTACGGCGACCTCACGATCGACGAGAACCTGACGTTCTTCGGCGACCTGTTCGTGGTCGACCGGGCGGCGTTCGCCGAGCGCCGGGCCCGCCTGCTGCAGATCACCCGGCTCGCCCCGTTCGTGGATCGGCGCGCCGACGCGCTGTCGGGCGGGATGTACAAGAAGCTGGCGCTCGCGTGTGCGCTGCTGCACGACCCGGTGTTCCTGCTGCTCGACGAGCCGACCAACGGCGTCGACCCGGTGTCGCGCCGCGAGCTGTGGACGCTGCTGCACGAGCTGGTCGCGGCCGGCACCACGATCCTCGTGACCACCCCGTACATGGACGAGGCCGAGCGGTGCCACCGGGTGGGGATCCTGCACCAAGGGCGCCTGCTCGCCGAGGGTGACCCGGCGGCGTGGGCCCGCGACCACGGGTCGTTCGAGCAGTTCTTCGTGCACACGCTGGAGGGCGCGTGACCCCCGCGATCGTGGTCGACCACCTGTCGCGCCGGTTCGGCTCGTTCGTCGCCGTCGACGACGTGCAGTTCGAGGTGAGCCAGGGGGAGATCTTCGGCTGGCTCGGCGCGAACGGCGCGGGCAAGTCCACCACCATCCGGATGTTGATCGGGGTGCTGCCGCCGAGCTCGGGCGACGCGGTGGTCGCGGGGTACAGGGTCAGCCGCGAGCCGCGCCTGGTCAAGCAGCACATCGGGTACATGAGCCAGCGGTTCTCGCTGTACCCGGACCTGACCGTGCGGCAGAACATGACGTTCTTCGGGGGCGCGTACGGCCTGTCGGGCGCCGCGCTCACCGACCGGATCGCGACCACCAGCCGCGACGTGGGCCTGTCCGACCTGCTCGACGCGCGCACCGCGGAGCTGCCCGGGGGGACCCGCCAGCGGGTGGCGCTCGCGACCTCGCTGCTGCAGGAGCCGGCGATCGTGTTCCTCGACGAGCCCACCGCCGGGGTCGACCCGGTGTCGCGGCGCGAGTTCTGGTCGCTGATCCGCGACCTGGCGGCGCGCGGCGTCACCGTGTTCGTGACCACCCACCACCTCGACGAGGCCGAGCAGTGTGCCCGGATCGGGCTGATGGTCGACGGCAAGCTGGTGGCGCTCGACACGCCGACCGGACTCGCCGCCACCTGGGTCCCGGGCCAGATGTTCAAGCTCACCGGCGCGGCGGTGCACCACGCCGCGGGGCGGCTGACCGGCCGCCCCGGGGTGCGCGAGGTCGAGCCGTTCGGCGCCGGGCTGCACGTGCGGGTCGACGGGGTCCCGCCCGAGTTCCTCGCGGCGTGGGTCCGCGACCAGGTCCCCGACATCCAGGTCGAGCCGACCCGCGCCACCCTCGAGGACGTGTTCCTCGCGGTGGTCGGCGGCAAGGAGGTCCCATGAGCTCCGGACCGAGCGCTGCGAACCGGTTCGTGCGCCGGGTGTGGGCGATGGCGCGCAAGGAGGCGGCGCACATCCGGCGCGACCCGGGCATGTTGTACCTGGCGATCGGGATGCCGCTGCTGCTGATCCTGATCTTCGGGTTCGGCGTCCGGTTCGACGCCGACAACCTGCCGGTGGTGGTGGTCGACCTCGACCGGTCGTCCCAGAGCCGGGCGCTGACCGAGCAGCTGTTCGCGTCGGGCGAGATCGTGCAGGTGGGCAGCGTCGACGACGTGCCGACCGCCGAGTACTGGATGCACGCCAACCGGGCGGTGGCGGCGATCGTGATCCCGGCCGACCTGTCCGCGCGCCTGTCGCGAGGCGAGCCGACCGAGCTGCAGCTGCTGGTCGACGGGACCGACGGCACCATCGCCAACATGTTGCTGGCCAACGCCGAGGCGATCGGCCGGGCCGCCTCCGCCGCGCTCGAGCGCCGCCCGCCGCCGTACTTGGTCTCGGTGCAGACCCGGTACAACCCGTCGGGAGAGTCGGCGATGTTCCTCCTCCCTGGGACGATCGGCTACGTGCTGGCGCTGGTGAGCGTGCTGCTGACCGGGCTCGCGGTCGCGCGAGAGTGGGAGCGGGGCAGCATGGAGCAGCTGTTCTGCACCTCGATCGGGATCCCGGAGATCGTGATCGGCAAGCTGCTGCCGTACCTCGGCCTCGGCACGCTCGACGTGCTGCTGTCACTCGCGCTCGGCGCGGCGGTGTTCGACCTGCCGATGCGCGGGCCGATGTGGCTCGTGGGCCTGGGCTCGATGTTGTTCATCGTCGGGATGCTCGGGCAGGGGTTGTTGATCTCGATCGTGACCCGGTCGCAGATGCTCGCGACCCAGGCGGCCGCGATCTCGGCGATGTTGCCGTCGATGTTGCTGTCCGGGTTCCTGTTCCCGGTCGAGAACCTGCCGCGCCCGATGTGGGTGGTGTCCCACGTGGTCCCGGCCCGGTTCCTGATCGAGCTGCTGCGCACGGTGTTGCTGAAGGGCGGTGGGTTCGCCGACGTGTGGGTCGACCTGTTCGCGCTCACCGCGTTCGCGATCCTCACCGTCACGGTGTCGTCGCTGGTGTTCCGCAGGAGGATCGTCTGATGGCCGGGGTCCCCTCGAGCGTGGTCCAGCTGCGCGCGCTGGTGCAGAAGGAGGTCGCGCAGATCACCAGCGACCCTCGGATGATCCGACTGCTGGTGGTGGCGCCGCTGATCCAGCTGCTGGTGTTCGGCTACGCGGTGAACTTCGAGATCGAGCAAGTCCCCACCGCGATCGTGGACCAGGACCACACCGCGACCAGCCGCGGCCACAGCGACGCGTTGGTGGCCGACGGCATGCTGGCGCGGGTGCTCGAGACGTCCGAGCCGGAGGAGGCCCTGGCGGCGATGGACCGCGGGCAGGTCGCGGCGGTGGTGATCCTGCCCGAGGGCCTCGACGCCGACCGGATGCGGGGCCGTCCCGCGCCGGTGCAGGTGGTGATCGACGGCACCGACGCGCGCCGCTCGACCGTCGCCGCGGCCGCCGCCGCGAAGTACTTCGCCGCGGCCGACGCCAAGGCGAGCCGGTTGACGCTGGTGCCGCGGGTGTCGCCGAACCCGACGCTCGACAGCCAGCAGTACATGGTCCCGGGGCTCGCCGCGATGGTGCTGGTGATCACCACCACGATGATGACCGCGATGGGGTTGGCGCGCGAGCGCGAGGTGGGCACGCTCGAGCAGGTGCTGGTGACGCCGATCCTCGCGCCGGTGCTGCTGCTGGGCAAGATGTTGCCGTACGTCGGGATCGGCCTGTTCAACACCGCGCTCACCCTCGGGCTCGGCGCGCTGGTGTTCTCGGTGCCGATGCGCGGCAACCTGGTGTTCCTGCTGGTCGCGACCCTGGCGTACCTGCTGTCGACGCTCGGGGCAGGGCTGTTGGTCGCCACGTTCGCCCGGTCGCAGCAGCAGGCGTTCATGGGCGGGTTCTTCTTCATGATCCCGGCGATCTTGTTGTCGGGCAACATGACCCCGGTGATCGCGATGCCGGCGTGGATGCAGCCGGTGACGTACCTGAACCCGCTGCGGTGGTACATCGAGATCCTGCGGGCGAACCTGCTGGAGGGCAGCTCGTTCGCCGAGCTGTCGACCCACCTCGCGGCGCTGCTCGCGATCGGGGGCACGCTGTTCGTGGTGGCGGTCCGCCGGTTCCGGATGGACCTCGGCTAGGAGGCCGTGGCGCGTAGG
>JBEBJC010001460.1:0-1687 GCA_040080105.1 Myxococcota bacterium | reverse complement strand
CGTCTTCGTCGTCGTCATCGTCGTAGGCGTCGTCGAACTCGTCGTCGTCCTCGTCCCCTTCGAACTCGTCGTCGTCGTCGCCTTCGGCGTCCTCGTCGTCCACGCCGTCCCCGTCGTCGTCGTCGGCGGTGTCGTCCATCTCGCCGTCGCCGTCGTCGTCGATGTCCACATCGTCGTCGTGCCCGTCGCCGTCCGAGTCCGGCTCGTCCGCGTCGTCGAGTCCGTCGCCGTCGTCGTCGGCGTCGCACACGTCGCCGATGCCGTCGCCGTCGTCGTCCGGATCCTCGGCGTCGGGCACCCCGTCGCCGTCCACGTCCCGCGCCAGGAACCCGAGGTCCTGCGAGGGCGCGCCGGGCGCCGTGCCGCACCCGGCCATCCATCCCCACACCAAACCCAACGTGGCGTACCGCATCGTTCCCTCCGTACCGGTCCCAGCTTCTCCGGACGAAGGGGGAATGCCGGGGGGGCGGGAGATCGGACAGATTTTTTTTCGCGCGGAGCGGCGCGGGTCTTAGATTGCGCTCGTGTTCGCCCCAGGACAATCTGTCGGCCCGTACCGGCTGGTCTCGCTGCTCGGTCAGGGCGGGTCGGGTCAGGTGTGGGAGGCCACGCTGCACGGCGCGCACGGGTTCCGCAAGGCGGTGGCGCTCAAGCTGCTGCCCGGCGGGCCCGACGATCTGCGGCGCGCGGCGCGGATCCGCGAGGCGCGCCTCGGGGCGCTGCTGCACCACCCGAACTGGGTCACGACCTACGACCTCGGGGAGCGCGGCGACACGTTGTTCATCGCGATGGAGCTGGTCCACGGCCCGGCGTGCGCCTCGTTCGTCACCGGGCTCGGCGGGCTGCCTCCCCGGGTGGTGCTCGATCTGGGTGTCCAAGCCGCGGCGGCGCTCGAGCACATCCACCGGCTGGTGTCCGACGCCACGCCCCACGGCCTGGTGCACGGCGACGTGAAGCCGAGCAACCTCCTGCTCGACCGCACGACAGGCCTGCTGAAGATCACCGACCTCGGGATCTCGTCGGCGCTCGGGGAGGAGGCCGCCGCGAGCGGCACCCCTGGGTACGTCGCACCGGAGCGGGTCAAGCGGCTGCCGTTCGACGGGCGGTCGGACCTGTTCGGCCTCGGCGCCACGTTGTGCGCGCTGGCCACCGGGGTGCGGCCGTTCGGCACCGGGGTGGCGGCGATGGCGGCGGCGTTCCACGTCGAGGCGGTGCTGGAGAAGGGGTCGGTGCTCGGCCGGGTCGACGCCGCGGTGCCGGGGCTCGGCGAGATCGTGCGCCGGTGCCTGCGAGCGGAGCCGTCCGACCGGTGGCCGAGCGCGGCCGAGCTCGGGGAGGCGCTCGGGCTGCTCGCCACCACCACCTACGGCGGCGAGCCCGGCCTGATCGAGTGGATGGACGCGCTGCCGCCCGAGCCGTCGAACCCTGGGGCAGACGACGACGGCGGGACCGACGACGACACCCGGCCCGCACACGCGGTGTTCGTGGGGCGCGGGGCCGAGGTGGCCGACCTGTGTGACCGGCTCCGCCGCGGCGAGCGCCTGGTCACCGTGGTGGGGCTCGGGGGCGCGGGCAAGACGCGGATCGCCCAGCAAGTGGCGCTCACCGTGCGCGACGCGTTCCCCGGCGGCGGGTGGTTCGTGGACCTGACCGAGGCGCGCCACCGCGAAGCACGCGCCGTTCGGGG
>JBEBJC010001459.1:0-1688 GCA_040080105.1 Myxococcota bacterium | reverse complement strand
CTCCGGGGGTGTCCGTTGACCCCCGCCGTGCAGAGGGCGGCCGCCCAGAAGGGCGTCGATCGGCTCCGGGTGGCGATGGAGGCGATCGTGGTCCACGAAGTGGTGCCGGTCTCCGTGGGGCTCTGGGGCGAGACCACCGTGATCCACGTGTCGATGGCAGACCTCCGCCGGATCGAGTGCGGGATCGGCCGCGTCGAGGCCACCCGCAGCTCCGGCGGCGTCGTGTACCGGTGGGTCGACCCCGAGGGCCTCGAGTGGACGGCGGTGGAGGTCGGGACCGGCGAGCCCGGCGGCGTGGTCGCGAGCGTGCCCGAGGAGGACGCGGACGCGTGGGATCAGGTCCTTACCGCGGTCGAGGCCGACCTGAACCGCGGAGACAAGGAGCTCGTCGATCTGCGCAAGTGGCTCGACGAGCGGCCCGAGATGTACGCCCTGCTGGTCGAGGAGTCGCAGATCGCGGGCGCCTGGCGCGTGGTGGACGAGGGGCGCTCCGCCGAGCGCCTCCGGGTGCAGCCCGAGGAGCGCGACACCGTCGTGGCGAGCGTGTACCTGTCGGATAACGGCGACTACTGGTGCGCCGACATCCTCGGCTTCGACTTCGACGAGACCTGGGCCTCCGAGGCCGAGGCGCGGTCCGCGGTCGACGACAAGTTCGTCGACCTGGGCTGGTCGCTGTTGGGGTGTGCCCCATGAGCGCGATCTACGTGGCGTCCTTGTGGCGGAACCCGTCGCAGCCAGCGTTGGTGGGCGCGCTGCGCGCCGACGGGCACTGCGTGTACGACTTTCGGCAGCCGTCGCCGACCGACCACGGGTTCGGTTGGTCGGAGATCGACCCGTCCACGAACGAGCTCCGAGACTGGCTCCGGTGGCCGCACGCCACGCCGGCGCGGAGGGCCCCATGAGGATCATGGACGCCGTGCGCGCGGCCGTGCTGGCCGAGACCGACAGCGCCACCTTGCTCTGGGTGCTGCGGTGCCGCTGGTTCGTGACCCGAGAGCGGGTGCTGGCGATCCTGATCCGCCACCCGGAGCTGCACCAGGTGTTCGAGGGGAGGGTCCTCCGCCCGGAGGCCCGCGACGGCGACGGCGCCCTGCCGCCGCCGGCCCCCGAGTGGTCGACGCCCGTCGACGACTCGGGGGCCATCCGCCGGCGAACCCGAAGCGAAGCCGCGGCGGACGCGATCTCGCTCCTCGCGCCGATCCTGCGCATCCAGGTGCACGCCGGCCGGGACATCCGCCGGAAGGTCGACAGCATGCGCGAGCTGCTCGCGCACCTTCACCCCGAGGGCGCGCCGGACCTCGCGCGCCTCCACACGGCCGAGGAGGAAGCCCGGCTGGCGTGGTTCATCCTCGACCGGATCCGGGTCGCGGTCGAGCTCGAGGACGACGCGGACGCCGACGACATCGCCGAGGCGGTGGAACGGCTCGTCGAGCGTGTGCGATGAGCGCGTTCGCCGGCTGGAAGTGCCACTGGCGCGACAGGGTGCTCGTCGGCCTCGGGCCGGGCGGCGTGTCCGCGTCGGTCGGCGAGGTGTGGCCGGTCGAGGACGGGCCGGGCTGCACGTGGGTGTGGGAGCTCCTGCGTCCGGACACCGGCGCACGTGTAGCGACTGGCACCGCGCTGTCGCTGGTCGGCGCCCGGTCGGCGGCCGCCGACCGGGCCCCACGGGCGGGGTCGGCGTTCGGCGT